>BJHK01000010.1:12227-165393 GCA_014192425.1 Planctomycetia bacterium
GCCGATCCTCCGGCTGCGACCAACCGACGTCGCTACAAACTGCCGGGCTACGCCCGGCAGGGAGCCGGGCTTTGCCCGGCGACCGCAAGCCGGAGCAGACGCTATGTCGGCTGCGACGGCGCGAAAGTCAGCAAGCCTCACGCTCCTCGAGTTTCCGCCGATCCTCCGGCTGCGACCAACCGACGTCGCTACAAACTGCCGGGCTTTGCCCGGCGACCGCAAGCCGGAGCAGACGCTATGTCGGCTGCGACGACGCGAAATTCAGACCTTCACGCGCTCGAGGTAGTCACCCGTCCGCGTGTCGATCTTGATCATGTCACCCTGCTCGATGAAGGCCGGCACCACGACATCGGCACCGGTCTCGAGCTTGACCGGCTTCGTCAGGTTCGTCGCCGTGTTGCCGCGGATGGCGGGCTCCGCGTACTCGACCTTGAGCACCATGTGATTCGGCGGCTCCATCGAGATCGGGTTGCCGTTGTACAGGAGCATTGAGCAGACGGTGCCCTCCTTGATCCACTTCCAGGCGTCGTCGACCTGCTCCTTGGAGAGCTCATACTGCTCGTAACTGGCGTTGTCCATGAACACGAACTGCTCCCCCTGTTTGTAGAGGAACTGCGCGTCGATGGTGTTGATGTCGGCGGCGTCGAGGGAGTCGCCGCTCTTGTAGGTCCGGTCGAGAACCGTGTTGCGGAGCAGGTTGCGGAGCTTGCACTTGTAGAGCGCCTGGCCCTTGCCGGGCTTCACGAAGTTGCACTCGATCATGATGTATGGGTCGCCGTCGATCTGGACCTTCAGACCCTTCTTGAACTCGCTCGTGTTGTAGCCGGGCACGTCTCTCTCCCTGGATCGGATTGGTCGGATGCGGTCGGGCTGGTGCGGATGCCGGTAGGCCGGACGCAACCGCCGGAAAGCGATGCGTTTCCTTCCGGCTCCGGCAGCCTTATCCTGAATGCGGGACAGGCACCGTCCGGCGCACCACAGGCAGACAAGCGTGGCGACGATGCCGCGGCCTGTCAACGTCGCCCGGGAATCGGCCCGCTCCGCGGCTCCAGGCCGCCTCAGCCCTCCAGTGCACCCATGCCGGACACCATTTCACCCGCCGACCTCGTCGAGCCGCGGCGGCCGGCCGCCCGCTGGCAGCGGGAACTGGCCGAGGCGTTTCGCGATCCGGGCGAACTGTGCCGCTTCCTCGACCTCGGTCCCGAGGTGACGGCCGCAGCCACCGCGGCGCTGGCCGGGTTTCCCCTCCTCGTGCCCCGGGCGTTCGCGGCCCGGATGCGGACCGGCGACCCGGATGATCCGCTCCTGCTCCAGGTGTTGCCGCGGCCCGCCGAGAAAAGCGCGGTCGAGGGATTCGGCCCCGATCCGGTGGGCGAAGCGGCGGCCCGCTCCGGCCCCGGCCTGGTGAGGAAGTACGCCGGCCGCGCCCTGGCGCTCGTCACCGGCGGGTGTGCCGTCAACTGCCGCTACTGTTTCCGCCGTGAGTTTCCCTATGCGGAGAGCGGGGCATCGCAGGCCGGCCTCGCCGTGGCGCTCGCGGCCGTCGCCGCCGACCCGTCCGTCGAGGAATTGATCCTCTCCGGTGGCGACCCGCTGCTCGTGGACGACGAGCGGCTCGCCGCCATCTTCCGGGCGGCCGCCGCGATCCCGCACGTCCGCCGGCTGCGGATTCATACCCGGCTCCCAGTCGTGCTTCCGTCGCGGGTCACGGACGAACTCGTTGCCGTGCTGGCCGCCACGCGGCTGACGTGCGTCGTGGTCATTCATGCCAACCATGCGGCGGAACTCGACGACAGCGTCGCTCGCTGCCTCGGCCGCCTCGCTGCCGCGCCGGCCCTGATGCTCAATCAGGCCGTGCTCCTCGCCGGGATCAACGACTCGGTCGCGGCCCAGCAGGCCCTCGCCGAGCGGCTCGTCGACATCGGCGTCGTGCCGTACTACTTGCATCTCCTCGACCGCGTTCGCGGCGCCGCCCACTTCGACGTGCCTGAGGCAGCGGCGCGGGACCTGCACCGCCGGCTCCGCGAGTCGCTGCCGGGGTATCTTGTGCCGCGGCTCGTCCGGGAGGTGCCCGGCGAGCGGGCGAAGGTGCCGATCGGCTGAGGGCCCGGAGCGAGGCACGGAGTCTGCCCGGCCACGGTCCACGCTCCGTTCGCGTGGCCCTGCCGGCCGGCAGGGCGTACACTGCAACCGTGAAATTCGCTGCGGAGGGCCTATGAAGATCCTGATTGGTGTCGATGGCTCGGAGACGTCGTTCGACGCGGTGCGGCTCGTGGCCCGCCTCGTCGATCCGACCCGCGACGGTGTCGCCGTCTACTTCTCCCCCCTGGAACTCGAGAAGCGGCTGCCGGGCCGTCCGCGGTCGATCGTCGACGGTGCGGCGGCGGCCCTGTTCGAGGAGGCCTGCGGCCTGCTGCCCGGCGGGTTCGCCCGTGCGCCCGAGATGATCTGCAGCTCCAAGGCGGCCGCCGTCGGGCTGCTCGAATCGGCCGCCGAGTGGAAGGCCGATCTGCTCGTCGTCGGCGCCCGCGGCCATGGGTCGCTGGAACGGTTGCTGCTCGGCAGCGTGTCCCGGGCCGTGGTCCACGGGGCCAGTCTCCCGGTGCTCGTGGCCCGCTCGGCCGCGGCCCACGACCCGCTCCGCGTCCTCGCCTGCCATCATCCTGCCAGTGGGGCCGCCGTCGCGCAGACGGTGGGACGCCTGCGCTGGCCACCGGGCACCGTGGGCAGCGTCATCGGCGTCACCGAATCGCTGCTCGTGGGCCCCGTTCCTGACTGGGTGCGCACCCGGGTCCGCGACCCCGATGCGGCCGCGATGGCGCAGGCCTGGCAACGCGAGCACGACGACGAGCGGGCCACGCTTACGGGTCGACTGGCCGCGTTTCAGGAAATGCTCCCGGAACCGTTCCACGGTCAGGAGCCGATCGTGGCCGAGGGCAATCCGGCGGAACGCATCCTCGAGCGAGCCCAGGCCGATGCGATCGACCTGATCGTGCTCGGGAGAACGCCGACCGATGCCTTCTCCCGCTGGCTTCTGGGAAGCACGTCCGAGGCCGTGCTGTCGCAGGCCGCCGCCAGCGTGCTGCTCGTTCCCGTGACGAAGACCTGACCGGAAACCGCCGTCAGCCGGCCGTCCGCATCCGCTCGACGAACGCGGCATAGTCCCGCGGCGTGTCGATGCCGCGGGCCGCATGCTCGATCACGCCCGCCACGATCGGGATTCCGGCCTCGATGACCCGCAGTTGCTCGAGGCTCTCGACCGCGGCGAGGCGGGATTCCGGCAGCGCGTTCCAGGCCTGGAGAACGCTGCGTCTATAGGCATACAGGCCGACGTGCTGCCAGTAGAGCGGCGGCACGGCCCGGAGCAGGTCCGCGGTCCAGTCGCGGGCGGCCGGCACCGGCGCCCTGCTGAAGACGATCGCCCGCCAGGCCTCGGCGACGACCGCTCCTGTCGCATCCCGCCAGGGCGTGAGCACCGCCTTCACGGCCGCCGGATCGTGGAGATCGTCCTCGCGCCGCAGCGGTGTCACGAGCGTGGCCGCGCCCGCCTCGGGGCAGCGGCCGAGCAGGTCGACCGCCGTGTCGATCGCCGCGCCTGCCAACTCCGGCTCGTCCCCCTGCACGTTGACGATGATCTCCGCGTCCGGCAGCCGGTCGAGCGCCTCGACGATCCGTGCCGTGCCGCTCGTGCACTCGGGGGACGTCATCACCGCCTCGCCGCCGAAGCCGCGGACGGCCGCGGCGATCTCGGCGCTGTCCGTGGCGACCACCACGTGTCCGGCCGTCCGCGACCGGCGGGCGGCCAGCCACGTGTGCTCCACGAGTGGGCGACCGGTCTCGGCGAGCAGCATCTTGCGCGGCAGCCGACTGCTCGACAGGCGGGCCGGTACCACGATGACGACGGACGGGTGTGGCATGGAATTATGGCACCGGCGGTGCCGATGGGGTACGCTACGGACGGGAGCGGGCGTCGGGAAAGCCCGGTTCGTGAAAGCCCGGTTCAGGTGGCCCCGGTTCAGGTGGCCCCGGTTCAGGTGGCCCCGGTTCAGGGGGCGCGGCGACGGAGATTCTGCACATGTGCGGCATCCTGGGCTATGTCGGTTTCCAGCAGGCCGTGCCGCTCGTTCTCGAGGGCCTGCGCCGCCTCGAATATCGCGGCTACGACTCGGCGGGCATCGCCGTGCTGAACGACGACGGCACGATCGGAGTCCACAAGGCGGCGGGCCGCATCGCCAGGCTCGAGTCGGTCCTGCGAACGCAGGCTACCAGCGGTGGCATCGCCATCGGCCATACCCGTTGGGCAACGCACGGCGCTCCGACCGACGACAATGCCCACCCACACCTCGGCTGTGCGCAGGCCGATGCCACCCCGTCCGTGGCCGTGGTCCACAACGGGGTGATCGAGAATTTCACCGACCTCAGGTCACGGCTCGAGTCCGACGGCTACCGGTTCCTGTCGGAGACCGACACCGAAGTGATCGGCCACCTCATCGACCGCTGCCTGCGGCTCAGGCTGGAGGCCGGCGCCTCTGCGGACAACGGCGACGACTCCCCCTGGGTGGCCGCCGTTCGCGATGCGGTGTCGCACCTGCGCGGCACCTACGGGCTGCTCGCGCTGTTCCGTGACCAGCCGGGTCTGCTCGTCGCCGCCCGGCTCGGCAGCCCGCTGGCGGTGGGCATCGGCACCGACGAGCACTTCGTCGCCAGCGACGCCGGCGCCATCGCCGGCCGGGTCGATCGGATCGTGTGCCTCGCCGACCACGAGGTCGCCGTCATCGGCGCGGAGAGCCTGCGGATCATCCACCGCGACACGGGCCGCATCGAGCCGCTGATTCGGCCGCTCGACCTGACCGCCGCCGACGTCAGCACCGGAGGCTACCCGCACTTCATGCTCAAGGAGATCTACGAGCAGCCGGAGACGATCCGGGCAGCGATGCGCGGGCGGCTGGCGCCGGACGACGCCAGTGCCCTGTTCGGCGGTCTCAACATGCCGGCGCGGAAGCTGCAGCGGGTCAACCGCATCGTCCTCACCGGCTGCGGCACGAGCTGGCATGCGGCCCTGGTGGGCGAATACCTGATCGAGGAGTTCGCCCGCCTGCCGGTCGAGGTCGAGTATGCCAGCGAGCTGCGCTACCGGAATCCGCCGCTCGACGAGGGCACGCTGCTGTTCGCCATCACGCAGTCGGGCGAGACGGCCGACACACTGGCGGCCCTCCGGGAGGTGAAGCGCAAGGGGCATCCCACGCTCGCCATCTGCAACGTGGTGGGGAGCACGATCGCCAGCGAGGCCGACGGCGGCGTCTACCTGCATGCCGGACCGGAGATCGGCGTGGCGAGCACGAAAGCGTTCACCAGCCAGTGCACGGTGCTCGCCCTTCTCGCCCTCGCCTTCGGCCGGCTGCGGCACATGGGTTTCGAGCACGGGCAGCGGTTCATCGCCGATCTCGAGCGGCTTCCCGACCTCGTGGCCGAGGCGCTGAACACGGACGGGGTCGTCCGGCAGATCGCCGCCAAATACGAGGATGCCAGGACGTTCCTGTACCTCGGCCGGCAGTTCAATTTCCCGTTGGCGCTCGAAGGGGCCCTCAAGCTCAAGGAGATCAGTTACATCCATGCCGAGGGCTACCCGGCGGCGGAGATGAAGCACGGGCCGATCGCCCTCGTCGATGCCGCCACGCCGAGCGTGTTCCTGATTCCGCGCGGGGGCGTGTACGAAAAGGTGATGGCCAACATCGAGGAGATCAGGGCCCGCAGCGGCCCCGTGATCGCAGTCTGCACCCGTGGTGACGACCGGGTGCGCCGGGTGGCCGACGACGTGATCGAGCTGCCGGAGGTGCCGGACTTCCTGCACCCGATCGTGGCGGCCATCCCCCTGCAACTCCTCGCCTACCACATCGCGGTGCTGCGCGGCTGCGACGTCGACCGGCCGCGCAACCTCGCCAAGAGCGTGACCGTCGAGTAGGCCGTCGGGCCGGCTTCACAATCAGCCGCGCCGGCCGGATCGGGCCCCGGCGGGACGGGTAAACGACCGGCGCCGCGGCCGCGCCGCGGCCGTTTCTTGCAGGCCGAACGGCCGTTGCTAGGATTTGAATCAGTCACTTGCCCGAGTGGCGGAATTGGCAGACGCGCAAGATTCAGGTTCTTGTCCAGGTAACTGGGTGGAGGTTCAAGTCCTCTCTCGGGCATTTTGCCGGGTGTTTGCGAATCCGTGGCGCTCCCGTCGGCCGCCTGCCGAGGGTCAGCCGGCGGCGCGGTTGCCCGTGTCGCAGTCGGCGGTACGATGGCTCTCGAGGCTGTAGCTCAGTCGGTAGAGCATCGGACTTTTAATCCGTTGGTCCTGGGTTCGAGCCCCAGCAGCCTCACTCGTGCTCATCGGCGAACTGCGGCCATCTGGAAGCAGGCGGCGTCAACCCGCTTCGCAGGCGGGCCGGGATGACCGACGCTGGATCCGGCTCCGGACCCGACGCAGGAACCGGCGGCCCTCGGCGACGACGCGCTTGCCGATCGATCGCCGTCGACGGGCGAGCGTGTCGCGGGCGAGCGTGTCGCGGGCGAGCGTGTCGCGGGCGAGCGTGTCGCGGACGACGCCGAGTTCCGCGTGCGCGGTGTGCAGGCGGCGTTCCAGGTCGCAGCGCTCCGACTCGAAGGCGGCTCGCTCGGCCTGCCACCGGGCGGCGGCGTCCGCCGCCTGCTGGCACGCCACCGCGACGTCGTGATCCCGCTCGGCCACGAGCCGGTTCTCCAGCGCGGCGCGGTCCGCCGTCGCGCGGACCTGCGTCTCGCGAACCCGCGCGATTCCCCGCCACCATTCCGTGATCGCTGCCGTGGTGAGATCCGGGCCGGTCGCATCGGACCGCTCCGCGCTTCCACCAGCACCGGCCAGATCCCGCAACGCTGCGTACAGACGGGTCGACTCGGGATGCGCCCCTTCGACGAGCGCGCGCCGCT
Organism: Planctomycetia bacterium; assembly: GCA_014192425.1. Lineage (NCBI taxonomy): Bacteria > Pseudomonadati > Planctomycetota > Planctomycetia > Planctomycetia bacterium. The sequence goes on from BJHK01000010.1 coordinate 19,176, forward strand.
CGCCGGCCCTGCCGGTCTCCAGCAGTTCCGGCTCGTACACGTCGCGTGGTTGATCGAGCGATCTGCCGAGCAGCACGCCGACCTGGTTCACGAAGCCCGCGGGGTCGGCTGCCATCCGGGCGGTGTCGATGACCCTGCACCGCTGGCGGTTCGCCTGCACGAAGTCGAGGATGCGCCGGTTGTAGGAGACCCAGAGATCGACCGCGAGCCGGGGGTGGATCGCGAACACCTCGTCACCGCGGCGAAACAACGAGTCGACGACCTCCCACGGCGGCCTGACCAGGAACAGGAACCGGGCCTCGGGAATCAGGCCGGCCCAGAAGTCGAGCACCAGCGTCGTCCGCGGATCCTTCCAGCCCCACACGCGTCCGGGCGCGCGGCGCCGGTCGCACAGTGCCTGAGCATCGGCATGCAGGGACGGGGGCACGATGATCGAGTCGTGGCACGTGAAGCCGTCCCGCGACAAGCCGTTGGCGGCGAGGATCTGCTCGTGCAATCGCACGAACTCGAGATCCTCGAAATGGCCCCGCGGATTGCCGGTGGCCGGCCCCATCAACTGCTCGCCGACATGCACCCCGGCGCCGGCCAGCAGGGCGGTGGCCAGCGAGGTTCCCGAGCGATGCATGCCCGTGATCACCAGCGCGGCGGCCTGCGCACCGTCCGGCCGGGAGTCGTCCGCGGAGTGGGGCATGCGAGCGAACGCTCCGGAAACAGGGAAATCTCGGGGGTTGTTTCAATCATTCCGCCGGGCGTCAAGGCGACTTTGCCCGGGGCGTGTCTCCCGGGCGGCGGAGCCGGCTGCGGGCCGCTGAACGGACCGTCAGGCGAGGCCGGGGTCCGCCAGCAGGCGGCGCGGGGCGCCGATGTCGAGCACGTGCACGACGCCCGTATGGCCGGCCGCAGCCGGCCGGTCGAAGCCGATTTTGCGGGCCACGAACGTGGCGGTGATGTCGGCCCGCACGCAGGGGCCGAGCGGCTCCCCCGAGTCGCAGTCGAGCCCCGATGGCAGGTCGACCGCGAACACCCTCGCCCCCCCGGCCGCCCTGACCCGCTCGATCGCCGCGATCGCCGTCGCCGTCGCGCCGCGGGCCGGCCCCGTGGCGCCGGTGCCGAGCAGGGCGTCGACGATCCACCGCGCGTCGGAGAGGGCCTCGTCCCATGCCGCCGCGGAGGCCGGCTCCAAGGAAACGATCGGCATGCCGGCGGCGACCGCGACCCGGTGATTCGTGGCGGCGTCGCCGGTGAGCCGCGCCGGATCGGCGGCCATCAGCAGCCGCACGGCATGGCCGGCGAGTTCGAGGTGCCGGGCCATGACGAAGCCGTCGCCAGCGTTGTTGCCCCGGCCGCAGACGATCGCGATCGCCGCGCCGGGCGCAAGGTCGTGGAGCAGCGCGGCGGCGTTTCGCCCGGCATTCTCCATGAGCACGATGCCCGGCAGTCCGAAGTCCTCGATGGCGCGGCGATCGACGTCGCGCACCTCGGCCCTTGTCAGCGACCTCATGGCACGCGGCTCGCAGACGGCCCCCGGCCGCGGCAGCGGTCGCTGCAGTAGCGGACCTGCTCCCAGCAGCGCTCCCATTTCTTGCGCCATGCGAACGGCCGGCCGCAGGCGGCGCATTTCTTCGGCGCCGGCTGCCCCGGTCGTCGGTTCAGGCTGTCTCGACGGCCCATCGGCGCGGCTCCGGCTCGAGGCGGGCCCCGCCCGCCCCCGGCGGCCCCTGGGAGATGACGAGGGCCCGGATCGCCTCGACGAGCATGATCGCCGCCAGCAGCAGGAGCACGACCCCCGCCCAGGGCACGGGGTCGGCCGGCAGGGCGAACCCGGCATCCGTGCGGAACCGCGGCAGCGTCATCGCGGCCAACGCCCAGGTGCTCATCACGTACATGAACGCTGTCGGCAGGCCGGTCACGAGCCAGACCCAGGCCGCGCGGCGCGTCCGCCACAGCCAGACCGTGATGCCGAGGAGCGTGAGGGCGGCCAGCAGCTGGTTGCTTGCCCCGAACAGGGCCCAGAACGTCCTCCAGGCGGGCACGGGTTTGCCGGCGGCATCGAGGCTCGGCCTGAGCAGCAGGAGCAGGGGCACGCCGGCGGTGAGCGCCGTCCCCAGCCAGGAGCCGGCCCGGCCGGAGAGACCGGTCAGCTCCTCGATGATGTACCGGCCGAGCCGCGTGCAGACGTCGAGCGTGTCGTAGACGAACGTCGTGAACGCCATCAGGGCGAAGGAGACGCCGAACGCCTTGGGGATCCACAAGCTTGTCAGAAAATCACCCATCCCGTTGGCGTAGATCTGATTTGGCTGGGGCGTGGCGAGAAGCTCATGCCCCGTCGGGAGCACCATCACGCAGCACAGGCTGACCACCGCCACCAGGGCCTCGAGGAGCATCGTGCCGTAGCCGATCGGCCGGGCGTCGGTCTCGCGGCGCAGCTGCTTGCTCGTCGTGCCCGAGGCGATCAGCGCGTGGAAGCCCGAGCAGGCGCCGCAGGCGATCGTGATGAACAGCATCGGCACGAGCGGCTGGCCATTGGCCGCCTGCCAGCCGGTGAAGGCCGGATAGCGGACACAGGCGTCGCCGCCGCAGATGGCGGCCAGCGACCGGTCACCGGCGACGAGGCCGAAGGCGGCGCCGGCGAGCGCCACGTAGAGAAAACAGCCGCCCAGGTGCCCGCGCGGCTGGAGCAGGAGCCACATCGGCAGCAGCGCCGCCACCAGGCAGTAGCCGAGGAGCAGGCCGCCCCACATCTTCTGGGCCGTGGCGTCGCCGACACCCAACGCCACACCGAGGTCGAACGGGGCCTGCTGCCCGGCCCAGATCGCCAGGCCCACCAGCGGCAGGAAGATGATCGTCGCCAGCCAGAGCGGCATCCGCCCGAACCGCATGCACAGGCCCATCAGCAGCGGCAGCACGAGATACAACAGGCTCGACGTGGCGATCCCGCCACCGGAGACGGTCGCGCCGTTCTCCAGCGTCTGCCGGCCGACGAAGCTCGCCGCGGTGATGTCGGTGAAGGCCACGATGATGTACACCAGCGCGATCCAGATGAAGGCCAGGAACAGGACGTAGCAGCGGCCGCTCATGTGCTCGCGAACCACCTCGGCGATCGACCGGGCCTTGTGGCGGACCGAGACCACCAGCGCCGCGAAGTCGTGCACGCCGCCGATGAGAATGCTGCCGCAGAGAATCCAGAGCAGGGCCGGCAGCCAGCCGAAGGCGACGCCGGCGAGAATCGGGCCGACGATCGGCCCGGCGGCCGCGATCGCCGAGAAGTGCTGCCCGAGGAGGAGCTGCGGGGCGATCGGCTCATAGTCGACGTCGTCGCGAAGGGTGACCGCGGGCGTGGCGGCTGCGGCGTCGAGGCGGAACAGCCGGGCGAGCAGGCCGCCGTAGACCAGGTAGGCGGCGGCGAGGACCGCCGCGCTCGGCAGCAGGACGACGAGCAGGCTCATGCCGAAACGCTCCCAAAACCGGCCGATTGCCCGGGCGGGTTTTCCGCCGGGCCGGCACCGTGTACATCATGCGCTGCGGGCGGGGCTGCGTCGATGCGGACGACGGCGGACCGCCCGCAGACCGATCCCCGAGGAGAGCCCGCATGTCCAGCGCCAGCCCCGAGCAACTCGTCATCATCGGCAGCGGACCTGCCGGCTGGTCGGCCGCCACCTACGCCGCCCGGGCCCAGCTCCGGCCGCTCGTCTTCGAGGGGGAGATCAGCGAGAAGAACCGGATGGCCGGCACGCTCCCGCTCGGACAGCTGGCCCTGACCAGCGAGGTGGAGAACTACGCCGGCTTTCCCCACGGCGACCTCGGGGGCTTCCTCGATTCGGCGCTTCCCAAGGAGCGGCGTCAGATGATGGCCCCGCACGAGGGCAAAGGGGTCACCGGCCCCGAGCTCATGGAATTGATGCGGCAGCAGGCCGTCAACTTCGGCACGCGGATCGTCACCGACGACATCACGAAGGTCGATTTTTCCGCCCGGCCGTTTCGGCTCTATCCCGCCGCGGGTGGCGTCGTCGAGGCCCGCTGCGTCATCGTGGCCACCGGGGCCAGCGCCAACTGGCTCGGCCTGCCGAGCGAAGAGCGGTTCAAGAACCGGGGCGTGAGCGCCTGCGCCGTCTGCGATGGCGCCCTGCCGCGGTTCCGCAACCGGCCACTGGTGGTGGTTGGCGGTGGCGACTCGGCCGTCGAGGAGGCGACCTACCTGTCGAAGTTCGCCAGCCGCGTGCATCTCGTCCACCGGCGCGAGGCGCTGCGGGCCTCGAAGATCATGGCCCAGCGGGCCTTCGACAATCCGAAGATCGAGGTCCATTTCAACACGGCCCTCGCCGAGGTCCTCGGCGACGACCAGCAGGGCGTGACCGGCGTCCGCCTCGCCGGCACCGGCACACCGGCCATGGAGAGCACGCTCGACGCCGCCGGCGTCTTCCTCGCCATCGGCCACACGCCCAACACCACCTTCCTCGCCGGGCAACTGGAGCTGACCCCGAAGAAGTACATCGTCTGGACGAGGCACTTCCGCACCGCGACGAGCGTGGATGGCGTGTTCGCGGCGGGAGACGTGGCCGACGACTACTACCGGCAGGCGATCTCGGCCGCCGGCACGGGCTGCATGGCGGCACTGGACGCGGAACGCTGGCTGGCGCACGCCGCCGGGGGCTGATGTAGACTCCGAGGCCGCCTCCCGCCCCGCGTCCGCCGACGGCACCATGTCGACCTCCCGCGACCGTGAACGCTGGCTGGTCCCCATTTTCGCGGTCACGGTGTTCAGCAGCGCCTTCCTGCTCTTTCAGGTGCAGCCGCTGATCAGCAAGTTCATCCTCCCCTGGTTCGGCGGCAGTCCCGCCGTCTGGACGGCGGCGATGCTGTTCTTCCAGGCCGTCCTCTTCGGCGGCTACCTGTACGCCCACCTGACCACGTCGCGGCTCTCCGCCGCGGCGCAGTGGCAGGTTCACATCGCCCTGCTCGCCGTCGCCGCGGTGGCCGTGCTGGCGACGCGGATCGTGCCCCCGGCATGGCTGCGGCCGAGCGGAGCCGCGGACGAGTCGCCGTTGGCCAGGATCTTCATCCTCCTCGGCGTCACGGTCGGGCTCCCCTACTTCGCGCTCTCCTCGACCGGGCCGCTCCTGCAGCGCTGGTTCTCGCAGGTCATCGTCGGCGGCTCCCCGTACCGCCTGTTCGCCCTCTCGAACCTGGGCTCGCTGCTGGCGCTCCTCTCCTACCCGCTGTGCATCGAGCCGCTGTGGGGCGGGAGGACGCAGGCGGCCGGGTGGTCGATCGGCTTCGTCGTGTTTGCGGTCTGCTGCGGCGTCTGCGTGAACGAGGTCCGCACCGCCCGGGCACTGGCGGCCGCCACGGACGCGGCCGCCCACGGGCCGGCCATGGCGGCCGGGCCGAGGCTGCGGGGAAACTGGCTGCGGGGGGCCTGGCTGCGGGGAAACTGGATCGCCCTGCCCGCGCTCGCCTCGGTGATGTTCCTCGCCGTCACCAACGAGGTCTGCCAGAACGTGGCCACCGTGCCCCTGCTCTGGATCGTGCCGTTGAGCCTGTACCTGCTCTCGTTCATCATCGCCTTCGATCACCCGCGCTGGTACTCGAGGCGCGGCTGCGCACTGGCAGCCGCCGTCACGCTCCTGTGCATGGCCGGCTACGATCCGATCACGGCATGGATCGCGGAACGGTTCGGCAGTCGGGCCGAGGCGGTCTTCGACCACTGGTGGGTGGAGACGGTCGTGCACTTCGTCGGCCTGGCGCTGGTGCTCGTGATGTGCCACGGCGAACTGGCCCGCCTCAAGCCGGCGGCCGACCATCTCACCGCCTACTACCTGTCGATGTCGTTGGGGGGGGCGATCGGCGGTTTGCTCGTGAACCTCGTCGCCCCGCAGGTGTTCACCACGTTCCACGAGTTCCCCCTCGGCCTCGTGGCCGCGGCGCTGCTCGCGACGCAGGTGTTGGCGACCAGCGGATCCGGGGCCGGGCCGGGGGCAGGGGTCCAGGGTGCCGCGGCCGCCGGTCATGGGACGCCCCGCGCGTTGCGTGCGCTGGGTGTGATGTTCGGGCTGCTGGCGATCGTCGGCATCTGGAGGTGGCGTCTCGCTCCCGACGACGCCGGGGATGCCACGCTCCGCACCGTGCACCGCTCCCGCAACTTCTACGGCACGCTCAGCGTGGAGGAGCGGGACGCCGGCACGAACGACGCCAGGTTCACCTTCTACAGCGGCCACATCGTCCATGGCCGGCAGTTCGCCGGCGCCGACCGGCGGCACGAGCCCCTCACCTACTACGGCGCGGGCTCGGGCGTCCGCCTCGCGATCGAGCACGCGCAGTGGCAGTCCGGCCGCTGCCACATCGGCGTGGTGGGCCTCGGTGTCGGCACGCTGGCCACCTACGCCCGGCCGGGCGACCGGGTCCGGTTCTACGAGATCAACCCGCAGGTCGCCGAGGTCGCGCACAACACCGACTGGTTCCGCTATCTCGCCGACTGCCAGGGGGACGTGGAGGTGGTGCTCGGCGATGCCCGGCTGCAACTGGAACGGGAGCTCGCCGCCGCCGGCCCGCACGGGTTCGACGTCCTCTGCCTCGACGCCTTTTCGGGAGACGCCATCCCCGCCCACCTGCTCACCGCCGAGGCGTTCGCGATCTACGATCGCCACCTCCGGCCGGGGGGCGTGCTGGCGGTGCACATCACCAACACCTATCTCGACCTGTATCCGGTCGTGCGTCGGCTGGCGGAGCACCAGGGCTTCCAGCACACGCGGATCTATCGGGCGGCGGTGCCGAACGCGAAGCTGTTCCGCAACTGCTACATGCTCCTGTCGAAGGACCGGGAGTTCATTCTTGCGACGCCTGAGGACATCGAGGCGATGCCGGCCCGGTTCCGCAAGCCGCGGGACGTGCCGCTGTGGACGGACGAGTACGGCAGTCTGCTGCCGCTGCTGCTTTGAAGGAAGGGTAACTCATATGTGGCGAGCGATCGTCGCGGGTGCCGGGCGCACGCATGTTCGGACCAGGCGCTGGGCCGTGGCCGTGATCGCCTGGTCGATGACGACGCTGGTCGCTGGTGCCGAGCCGATCGATCGGCGGACGCTCGACGAATGGTCGGCTCCCTATCGCGGCTGGCACTACCATGCCGAGCCCGTCATTCCTGCGGACTTGAAGATTCCGGGCAGCGAGACGTTCCGGAACTTCGACGTCCCGACCGTCTACCGGATCCCCGGGCAGGAAGGGACGTGGTACCTGAGCTTCATCGGCTTCGACGGCCGGGGCTACAACAGCTTCGTCTGCGAGAGCACGAACCTCGTCGACTGGAGCCGGCCGCGGCTGGCGATGGGGTTCGGCCGGCAGGGGGAGTTCGACTTCGGTGGCTGCGTGGTGGGGGGCTACCTCTACGAGTCGTACGACATCAAGTCGCCGCGGCTGCTCAAGAAGCGCGACGGAAAGTACTGGACCCTGTACGGCTCCTACCCCAGGCAGGGTGGCTACGAACTCGAGCCCGGCTACGAGGGGCTCGCCAGCAGTGACGACGGGCTGACGTGGACGCGGGCCAAGGCGACACCGGTCCTCTCGGTGCACGACGCGGACTGCGGAGCGTGGGAGACCGCCTGCATCTACCAGCCTTGGCTCGTCGAGCACGACGGCACGTTTTTCGATTTCTACAACGCCAAGGGGAAGGGGCGAGCGGTCGAGCAGGTCGGCGGCGCCACCTCGGCCGACCTGCTGACCTGGAAGCGATATCCTCACAACCCGGTCGTGGCCGTGTCGCCGGGCCAGTATGACGAGCAACTCTGCGCCGACCCCAAGGTGTTTCGCGACGGCGATCACTGGGTGATGTTCTACTTCGGCGTCGGCCGGGGCGGGGCCCACATCATGGTCGCTTTTTCCCGCGATCTCCGCCACTGGACGCCGCACCCCGAACCGCTCTACAAGGCCGGGGGGCATCCGCAGGGTCTGGATCGGCAGTACGCTCACAAGATCGCGCTGGTCTACGACGCGCCGCGTGACACCTTCTTCATGTACTACTGCGCCGTCGGCACCCGGGGCCGCTGCATCGGGCTGCTTACCAGCCGGCCCCTGGAAGCAGCGCCGAAACGCTGAGGCCATACGAATTGCACTTGATTCCCGCGCACGAGACGATCGTGCCGAACCAGTGGATCAGGACGGGGTTGCCCATGCCCCAGGAGCCGGCGTGAGCTGCCAAGCGCAGGCAGGATGTCGGAGCGCAGGCAGGTTCGAGTGAGTGCAGGCCCGGAGGGCCGAAGCGAACGTCCGGCGATGGGGCGTGGGCAACCCCGTCCAGCGAACCAAACAAGGGTCTGGCGTGAGTCATTGAGGTCTATCACGGCCGAACGTTGCTCTGGGCACGCCACAGCGTGCCCAGAGCAACTCAAGCCCGCAGGGGCCATGGATGGCCCTGCGGGCTCGAAATCAGCAGCCGACGTACGTCACGCAGATGTCGCCGCACTTCTTGAAGCGGACGACCACCGACACGCCGCAGGCGTAGTCGTAGCGAACCTGGCCGCAGCCGAAGAGCGTGCACCGCGACGACTCGCACGGGCATCCCTGGCAGCAGGCCGGCAGGCAGACCGGCACGACCACCGCGCGGCAGGTCTCCGGGCTGACCGGATTGAGCGCCGTCTCGTAGGTCGGCTCGGGGCAGCAGCCATGGCCGTGACGATGCCGATGGGCGTGCTTGTGCCGGTAGCGGATGCAGGGATTCGTCGGGCAGACGGTCTCCGCCCCGCAGCCGGGCTCGAACCCACACGACGGATCGGCGGCACAACCCGGCTCGGTGGCACAGGCGGGGGCGAACGCCGAGCAACCGGGCTCGACTTCCGCACAGCCGGCGGCGATCCGATGACGATGGCCGAAACCAGCCTGGGCGAACGTGGCGGCGACGAGCGTCAGCGCCGTCGCAACGAGCGACAGCATCAACAGACGGGCAAACCTGGCCATGGAGCGAACCTCCGGGACGAGAAGGCGGAGACTGGGGACCGACCGCCAGCGGCCGTCGGTGGAGCCGGGATGCAGCCACGTCTCCAACCCAACTCTGGCACGCCCCGGCGGTTTGTCAAAAAACCCCTTCCGCAGGCCACAGGAACTGGAAATCCGCCTGCGGCGGCGCTCAGTCCATCATCCGCCGAAACCGGGCGAACAGATAGGCGGAATCGTGCGGCCCGGCCGCCGCCTCGGGATGGTACTGCACGCTGGCGGCGTTCGCCGTGCGATGCCGCAGGCCCTCGATCGTGTCGTCGTTGAGGTTGCGGTGCGTGACGTCCAGTTCCGGGGGCAGCGACGCCTCCTCCACCGCGAAGCCGTGGTTCTGCGACGTGATCTCCACCTTGCCCGTGGCTACGTCGATCACCGGCTGGTTCGCCCCCCGATGCCCGAACTTGAGTTTGAAGGTCTTCGCGCCACAGGCCAGCGCCAGCAGCTGGTGGCCGAGGCAGATGCCGAACAGTGGCACGCGGCCGACGAGGTCGCGGACCGTGGCCACGCAGTAGTCGAGGACCTCTGGATCACCGGGGCCGTTGGAGAGGAAGACGCCGTCCGGCCGGTGATTCAGCACCTCCGCCGCTGTCGCCCGGCCGGGGAGCACTGTCACCCGACAGCCGGCTGAGACGAGGTGCCGGGCGATGTTCCACTTCATGCCGTAGTCGAGGGCCACGACGTGTTTCGCGAACGGCTGCGGCGGCTCGTGCGCGGGAAGCACGCCCCCCTCGGCGGGCTGCGGGAGCGGAGTCGCGTCGGCATCGAGCGGCTCGATCCACTCCTGTTCCCGCTCGGGCATCACCTCGCGGACGAGGTCGCGGCCCACCAGGGCCGGGGCTGATCGCGCCATCTCCACGAGCCGCGTCGCGTCGAGCTGCTCGCTGGAGAGGACGCCGGTCATCGCCCCGCGCATCCGCAGCCGGCGGACGAGCGCCCGCGTGTCGATGCCCGCCAGGCCGACCACGCCGGCGGCTGCGAGGTAGTCGCCCAGGGTGCCGGTGGCGGTGAAGTTGCTCGCGATCCGACTCGCGTCGCGGACGACGAAGCCGGCCATCTGCAGGCGGCCGCTCTCCACGTCGGTACGGTTGACGCCGTAGTTGCCAATCTGCGGCGCCGTCATCGTGAGGATCTGCCCGCGGTAGCTCGGGTCGGTGAGGATCTCCTGGTAGCCGGTCATCGAGGTGTTGAAGCACACTTCGCCCGACACGGTGCCCGTGCCGCCGAACGACTCCCCGAAATAGACCGTGCCGTCCTCGAGCGCCAGCGCCGCACGTGCCATGCATCACCCTCCACCGGCGCGGAACCAGCCGCGCGGCACGACGATCGTAGCGGAAAATCAGCCCGGCGAAAGTCGCCGCCCGGCCGCCGCGGGAAGCCGCGTCAGGTGCTGGCGACATCCGCCGCCGCGGGCACACCGCGCGAGCATCTCCTCGACGCTCGTCTCGTGTCGGTCGAGGCCGAATTTTTTGGCATCGGGTCGCGATGGATTCGGGGCACGCCACCGGCGGCCGCTGGACGGAAGATGTCAGGGGGCGGCCGTCGGGGCCGCCGTCACGAGCACGTCGTCCGGATCCTCGACCAGCACCAGCCCCCGAAACCGGACCTCCTGGGGCACCGAATTCGAATGGAGTTGAAGACCGATCGGGCCGCGTTCGCAGAGTTCGGGCTTCGGATCGGTCCAGTCGAGCACGTCGCGGCCGTTGACGGCGAAGCGGATCCGGTTGCCGATGGCGAGGATCTCCATCTGGTTCCAGTCGTGCTGCCGGCCGGCGGCCTTGGCCTTGCCCGCCTGGTCGGTGCTGAGCCCGTTGCGGCGATAGAGGTCGTAGAGCCCCCAGCCCGACGGAAACATGACGAGGTGCCCCTGGTAGCTCGAGTCCTCGCCGCCGGTGGCGTACTTCTTCCCCCAGATGGCGACGCCCGAGTGCATCTCCGACGTCGCCAACTTGCCCTCGAAGAGGAGGCGGAAGTTGCGGTAGGTCTTCTTCGTCAGCAGGTAGGTGCTCACCTTCGGGGCATTCTCCTTGGTGTTCCTGGCGACGATCTCGCCATCGGCGATCGACCAGTAGGGATCGACGTGCCCCTCCCAGCCGTCGAAGTCGCGGCCGTTGAACAGCCGCACCGCCCGCCCCTGCTCGGCGGCGGGCAGCTTCACCGACGCCGCCCAGCCGCCGGCCGCGGCCGCCTCGCCGGGCGTGAGTGCCAGGCCCGCGGCCGGCCGGCCGTCGTCCCCGAGCTTGCCCGCCGCCCAGAGCGTGCCCCGGGTGACGAGGTCGAGGAACTCCGGCAATTCCACTGTGTGGTTGTAGTGGCCGATCGTGGTCGCGAAGACGCGGGCCTTCTCGTACTGATTCACCCAGATCACGGGCTGCATCGCCTGCCGCTCCTGGCTCATCCCCTCGGCGAGCGCGGTGGCCGTCGGCCAGAGCTTGTCGACGTAATACAGCTCCTCCTGGGGCAGCTGCCACTCCTTCGGCAGGCCGCGCATCACGGGATGGTCGACGATCGTCTTGGCGACGTACGGGTAGTGCTTGCCGTGGCCGGGTGACGTGACGCCGATCAACTTCCGCCAGTCGTCGACGTCGGTCTTGCGGAACGTGTGCATGGCGCAGTGCATCATCACGGCCGGTGTCCCCTTGGCGTGCTCGGCGACGATCGACCTTATGAATTCGGGATCCTTCTGGTCGCCGAAGCACTCGTTGTGGAACACCACGTCGTAGCCCTTCGACCAGTCGGGCTTGGTGTACACGGACACCTTGTGGTCCTTGCCGTCGCCCCCCTCGTGGATCACCGTCACATTGATCCTGGCCCGCGATTCCAGCCCGTGGGAGATGATCTTCTTCTGCGCCTCGTAGTCGTGGCAGCAGCCGCCGGTGATGTACAGCACCTCGAGCGGCTTGGCAGGCTCCGCTGCCGCGGCGAATCCGCCAGCCAGAACCGCGATCAGGCACAGTGCCGAGACGATCACGCGCATGGAAACCTCCCTCGTTCGTGGTCCAGACAGGGTACCAGATCGCCCTCGGTTGCTGCTCAGCCCGGCTCAGCCCGGCTCAGCCCGGTGCGGTCGCGGCGCCGGCCGCCAGCCGCGCGATTCGCCGTGCCGGTGCGGTCATTGCCAGCCGGGCCAGTTGACCAGGCGTCACCCAGCGCCGGTCGGCGGCCCGGCGGCCCGCCCGCCCGGCGGCACAGGTGACGACGTCGAGTTCGATCCGATGGTGCGTGACCGAGTGCGTGATGGTGCCGAGCCGCATTATCCGGCCGCACTCCAGTGCGGCCAGGCCCGGCGCGGCGGCGATGCCGCGTTGGGCCCGCGCAGCGTTGCCGGGCAGGCGGGGAAAGTCCCACAGCCCGCTCCACCACTCGTCGGCCCCCCGGCGCACGACGAGGAGCCGCCCGGCGCGGCGCGCGACGACCGCCGTCTCGCGCAGCTGCCTGACCGGCCGGCGCAACGCCGGCGCGGGAATCCGGTCCACGGTCCGCTCGCGCCGCGCGGTGCACAGGTCGGCGAGCGGGCAGCCAGCGCACAACGGCCGGTCGGGCGCGCAGACGAGCGCGCCGAGGTCCATCAGGGCCTGGTTGAACCTGCCCGGCGCGACGCGGGGAACGAGGGCGGCGGCGACCCGCCAGATCGGCTCGTCCCCCGCCGTGTTACCGAGCGGCGCCGCGTGGCCGACGAGGCGGGCGAGGACGCGCCGCGAGTTGGCCTCCACGATCGGCTCCGGCTCGTCGAACGCGATCGAGGCAATCGCTGCGGCCGTGTAGCGGCCGATGCCGGGCAGCCCGCGCAGGTCGGCTGCCGTGCGCGGAAACTCCCCGCCGTGGTCGGCGACGATCTCCTGCGCGGCCGCATGCAGCTGCCGCGCCCGCCGATAGTAGCCGAGCCCCTCCCAGAGGCACAGCACCTCCGTCTCGCGGGCCGCCGCCAGCGCCGCGACGGTCGGCAGCCGGTCGATGAACCGCGTGTAAAAGTCCCGCACCCGCTCCACCTGGGTCTGCTGCAGCATCACCTCGCTGACCCAGATCCGATAGGGATCACGCGACCGGCGCCAGGGGAGGTCGCGACCTGCCCGGGCATACCAGGCGAGCAGGGCCCGGGCCACGCTCGCGGCGTCCGGCAGTCCGGCACCATCGTCGGCGGCAGCCCGTTTTCGGCGCCGCCCCGCGACGCCCGTTCGATCCCCTTGCAAACGCATTTTCGGTCGGGTCCAAACAGGGAGTTGACCGCGATCATACCGGCTTTCGTGCATGACTCCCACAGATCAGCCATCCGCCGGCGGCCCCGACCCGCGGCCGCGGCGCCGCGGCCGTCGTTCCGGCCCGCGCGGCATGGGAAGCATCACGGTGGCCCGCCGCGACGCCCCTGGCGGCGCGGTCTGGGAAATCGTCCAGCCGCGGTGCGCTCGCCAGCGGCACGAGGACATCGAGGAGGTCGAGGCGATGGTGGAGGGGGGCGAGACCGACATCGCCCGCGACGAGCTCGTCTGGCTGCTCAGCGAGTGCCCCGATTTTCTCGACGCCCATGTGCAGCTCGGCCTGATCGCGCTGGAGGAAGACGATCCGCGGCTCGCCCGCGGCCACTTCGGCCGCGCCTACGAGCTCTGCCTGCGGGCGATCGAGGCCGCGGGCGTCGCCGGTCCGTTGCCCTACGCGCTCCCCGGCAACCAGCCGTTTCACCAGGCGGCCAAGGGGCTCGCGCACTGCCTCATGGAGACGGGCCGGCCGCGGACCGCCGCGGAGGTCGGTCGCCGCATGCTCGCCCTGGACCCCGCCGACGCGCTCGGGCTGGCCCGCATCGTCGGCCCCAAAGGACAGGCATAGCCCGGGGTCGGGGCGGGGGCGCTCGTCCGCAGACGCCGACTCCCGAGGCACGGCCATGCCCTCCTGCGCGCGGTATCATGTCGCGCATCCGATTCGCTCCTTCGCTCCTCCCTGAGAGGCCACGACCGTGCGCGCACCGACGATCATCTTGACCGGCCTGTGGATGGCCGCCGCCTGCGGCGCCGAGATCCAGCTCTGGGACGGGACCGTTCCCGCGGCCACTGGAACCGCCAGCACCGACACCCCGATGCTTTCGTTTTGGAAGGCACCGCAGGCCGAAGGCTCGGCCGGGCCGACGGCCGCGATCGTGATCTGCCCGGGAGGCGGATACGCCAACCTCGCGGTGCACCACGAGGGATTCGATTACGCCAGGTGGCTGAACCTGCACGGCATCTCCGCCTTCGTCCTGCGCTACCGCCTCGGCACGCACGGCTACCGGCATCCCGTCATGCTCGGCGACGTCGCCCGGGCCGTGCGGCGCATCCGCCACGATCATGAAACCTTCGGTGTCGATCCCCGGCGGGTGGGCGTCATCGGCAGCTCCGCGGGAGGCCACCTCGCGCTCACGCTCCTGACTCACGGCGACGCCGGCGATCCAGCCGCCGTCGATCCGATCGATCGGCAGCCCTCGCGGCCCGACCTCGGCATCCTCTGCTATCCCGTCGTGAGCATGACGGCGGACAAGGGGCACGGCGGCAGCCGCAAGAACCTGCTCGGCGACCAGCCCCCCGAGGAACTCGTCCGCGACCTGTCGGGAGAACTGATGCCCGCGGAACGGATCCGGGGCATGCCCCCGGTATTCATCTGGCACACGTTCGAGGATCAGGCCGTGCCGCTCGGCCCGATCCTCGAGCTCGGCGAGCGACTGACGCGCGAACGCCGCCCGTTCGCGCTTCACGTCTACGAAAAGGGGCGGCACGGCATCGGGCTCGATGTCCAGCCCTTCGATCCGCAGAAGCTGCACCCCTGGGCGGAGGAGTGCGGCCGCTGGCTCGCCGACCAGGGGTTCGCCCGCCGGCCTGCGGCCGCCGCGTCACGATGAACGCCGGAGGGGCTCCATGACCGATCCGGTTTCGGCGCCGGGCGCCGCCCCGGGCCGTTTCATCTCCCTCGATGGCATCGACGGGGCCGGCAAGTCGTCGCAGATCGCGGCCCTCGTCGCCTGGCTCGGCGCGCGGGGCCGCCGCGTCGTCACCTGCCGCGATCCGGGGGCCACCGCGGCCGGCGACGCGATCCGGTCGATCCTCCTCGACCGCCACGATCTGCGGCTCGCCCCGACTGCCGAAATGCTCCTCTACATGGCCGCCCGCGCCCAGCTCGTCGCGGAGGTGATTGCGCCGGCGCTTGCCCGGGGCGAGTGGGTCGTCTCGGACCGCTACCTGCTCGCCAACATCGTCTACCAGGGGCATGCCGGCGGGCTCGATCCGCAGACGATCCGCGCCGTCGGCGCCGTGGCCACCACGGGAATCATGCCCGACCTCGTCGTCGTGCTCGACGTCGACCTGGAGACCGCCTCGCGCCGGCTCGACCGGCCGCTCGACAAACTGGAGAATCGAGGCGCTGAGTACCGGCGTCGGCTCCGCGCCGGGTACCATGCCGAGGCGGCCCGCAGCCCGGAGACGATCGTCGTCGTCGATGCCTGCGCGGACCGCGATGCGGTCGCCGCCACCGTGCGCGGTGCGGTGGCGGCGCGATTTCCGGAACTGGAGTGACGCCGATGGCCTGGCAGGGCATCCGGGGACACGACGCGATCGCGGCGACGTTTGCACGGGCACAGGCCGCCGGCCGGATCGCCGGCTCGTACCTGTTCATCGGCCCCGCGGGTGTCGGCAAGGCGAGCTTCGCCCGCGCGCTCGCCGGGGCCCTGGTCTGCCAGTCGCCGCGGCCCGGCCTCGCGGCCTGCGGCGCCTGCGTCTCCTGCCTGCAGGCGGCCGCCGGCACCCATCCCGACATCGACGTCGTGGAGAAGCCGGCCGACCGGGGCACGATCCCGCTCGACCTGCTCATCGGCGCCCCGGAGCAGCGCATGCGCGAGGGTCTCGTCTGGCGGCTGCTCCTCCAGCCGGCGCTGGGCGGCCGCAAGGTGGCGATCATCCTCGATGCCGATCACCTGGCGGACGAGGCGGCCAACTGCCTGCTGAAGACGCTGGAGGAGCCGCCGACGGCCGCCGTGATCATCCTCGTCGGCACGGAACTGGAGCGGCAGCTGCCCACGATCCGCTCCCGCTGCCAGGTGATTCGCTTCCGTCCGCTCGCTCCCGACGACGTCGCGGCACTGCTTGCGGAGGAGGTCGGCCGAGCCGGCGGCCAGGTCGACGCGGCCGCGGTGCGGTCGGCCGCCGCCGCGGCGGGCGGCAGCCTGGCGCGGGCCCGGCAGTTGCTCGATCCCGATCTGACCCAGTTTCGTCACAGGCTCGTGGAACTGCTCGGCCGGCGGCCGCTGCCCGGCGTCGAGATCGCCCGTGACGCCCTGGCATTCGTCGAGGCGGCCGGCAAGGATGCCCCGCCGCGGCGCACGCGGCTGCGGGTCGTGCTCGAGACCGCAGTCGACCTGCTGCGGGCCGCGATCCGCTCCGGCGTGACGGGTGTGCCGCCGGCCGATAGCCGCCTCGCCCCGGCGGTTGCCGCCTGGGCCCGTGACGTCGATGCCGCTGAGGTCGCCATGCGGCACACGCTCGCCGCGGTCGACGGCATCGATCGCAACGCCCACCTCGGCACGCTCGTCGATGCCTGGACGGCGGTCCTTGAAGAACCGCGGCTTGCCCGACCTGCCTGACCCGCCGGCTCGTGGCTCACGCCGGCTTCCGCCGGCCGCCTGGGTTCCGCAGCTTCCCGCGATGAACGGGAGCGGGAACAGTCCTGCCGAAGGGATCGATTTTTCCGGCAACGCATGTCGATGGATGGGGCGTGGCGTCGATCGGTCACCGGGCGGACGGAGTCCAGGTGATTGCGCGGCCGACGCCTTCGCGGGGGCGATCCGGGGATGTGCGACAAGCGATCTGCGGCGTTCGTGTTCGTGTCTTTCGTCGCTGGCCTGATCTGCACCGCCTGGGTGCACGGTCCCACGCTGCTTGACCCTGTCCCCGAGCCGTTCTTCGGCCTTGACCTCGACACCGTCGCGCCGCCCGTCTCCGCCCCGCGACCAGCCGCTGAGCAACGACCGCCGGAACGGCTGGCATTTGGCCCGACGGTCGCGCCGATCGCGGCGCGGATCGAGGCGCAGGCCCTGCCGACGTCGGGTGACGATCAGCCGGGCGGGGTCGAGCAGGCCGCGCCCACGTCCATCCCCAGCGAGAGCGGGGCGGTCCCGCCGGCAGAGTTTCGGCCGGCACACGGGGTGGACGGGGATGCCGCGGATGCCGCGGGTGCCACGGCCCCCGAGACTGCCCGTCGCGTGGTGCCGACCGAAGCCCTCAAGGCGCTCGTCGATCGGGCGCGGCAGGCGCGAGCCGCGGGGCCGACGCCAGCACCGACGCCGGCGGAGCCTGTCCCCGCGGAGCCTGTTCCGGCAGCGACCGCCAAACCCCCGCCGCCGCCCGATCACGGGGCGCTGCCTGCCGAGGCGGCACTCGTCGATCCGCCGGCGGCGGCTGACGACGTCGGTCGCGGGGAGTCGCCCGCACCGCGTTCAGTCGGCCGCCGTTTTGGTTTGCTGCTGGACCGCCGGGCCGATCCGCAGCCTGAACGTGGCGGAGATGAGAAACATGAACGGCCCCTGTTCGGTGGGCGGCTGCTCGAGCGGGTCCGGAGCGAGGCCGGCCTCGGCAACGCCGCGAGGGGAAGCGGGGTGTCACCTGACCGCCCGGCCGCGCCCGAGACGCCGGGCGGCCGCTGGCCTCAGCCCGTCCGCCTCTTCGAGCAACTGGATCAGCTCGAGCGACTCGCCCGTTCCGGGGGCGAGCCGGCGGCCGCCGTCGCGGGCTGGGCGAGCGATGCGGCGCGGAGCCTGCGCGTCGTGACCGACACCGTCGACTCCGGCACCTGTACTCCCGAGTCGTTCGCTCAGCTCCTCGCCGCCAGCCATGCCGGCATGACCGCTGCCGAGGCTGCGCCGACGCTGGAACTCGCCACGCTCGCGCGCCGGTCCGCCATCGCCGTCGGTCGGCGCGCCGCCACGTGGCAGGCCGCGGCCGGTGTGTGCGGCGAATTGCTGGCGGCCGTCGCACACCCCGGCACGGACGTCGGGCCGTCGCTGGAGGCAGGGCAGAAGGTGGTCGAAGTCGTCGGCCTGCTCCAGGCCCTCGAGCGGTACGAGATGACGCAGGCGGCCGCCGATGCCCGCGCGGTGCAGGCCGTGCTCCGGCCGCTCACCGTCGTGCCGCTGCGCACCGCTCCCGCGCTCGTGCAGGCCGTCACCGACCACTACCTCGCCCCGAACGTCCGCGTCGCCATTCATCGGGATTTCATCACGCGGGTGCTGCCGGAAAAGACGATCACATCCGGGCGGATGGAGGACTTCGTCCTCGGTCGCGCCGTTCGGGGCACGAACACCGTCGAGCAGTCGCTCGGCGTCGGATTCGTCCCGAGCAGGAGCGAGATCCGCTGCGAGCTGCAGGTCAGCGGTGCGGTCAGTTCCCGGACGGTCACCGACGGCGGCATCGCCGACATCCACTCGCAGGGGACGGCGAACTTCGTCGTCCGCAAACCGGTCATCGTCTCCGCCCGCGGGCTCGCCTTCGGCACAGCCCTCGGATCCGCCAGCAACTCCGCCCGGCTCGCGGGCATCGACACGCCGTTCAACGGCGTGCCCATCATGGGCGGGATGATGCACAAGGCGGTGGTCAGCCGCTACGAGGAAAGCCGCAACGAGGCGGCCCGCGAGGTCAACGACAAGATCATCGTGCGGGCATGCCGGCAGGTGGACAAGGAGGCGGAGCCCAAACTCAGGGAGATGGCGGAACGGCTCCGCGAGCGGATCTGGATGCCGATGGTCGAGCTCGGCCTCGAGCCCACCCCGGTGCAACTGGAGACGACGGAGGCGGTGGCCACGGTGCGGCTGCGGCTGGCGGCCGCCGGCCAACTGGCCGCCCACACGCCCCGGTCGCGGGTGCCGGAGGCGGCGATCCTCAGCCTGCAGGTCCACGAGTCGACGCTCAACAACGGCTCCGACCGGCTCGAGCTCGCCGGCCGGCGCATGTCGGTGGAGGAACTGCTGCGCACGGTCTGCGTGCGGCTCGGACTGACGCCGCACCTGCCTCCGGACCTGCCCGAGGGGGTCGAGGTGGCGTTCGCCGCGGTGGAACCGCTGCGGGTGGAGTGCCGCGACGGCCTCGTCCGGCTGCGGCTGACGCTCGACACTCTGCAGAGCGGCCGGCGGGCCTGGCACGACATCGTCGCGCATGTCGCTTACCGGCCGGTGTCAGCGGGCATGCAGGTCCGGCTGGAGCGGGACGGCAAGGTGAAGCTCTCGGGACCCGGGCAGCGCGGGCAGCTGGAGATCGCCCTGCGGACGATCTTCGGCAAGATTTTTCCGGCCGAGCGGCCCATCGACCTGCTGCCTGCGTCGTTGGTCGGGAACCCGCGGCTCGCCGACCTGGAGGCGATCCAGGCCGCGGCGACCGACGGTTGGTTCAGCCTGGGGCTGGCGCCGCGGGTCGAGAGCCCGGCCGTGGCCCCGCAGCCGCCGGCGCCGCCGCGCCGGCAGGCGATCGGACTGCCGCGGCCGCGTCGGCGGTAGGCGGCGTCGGACGACGTCCGCTCAATCGAGCGGCGCCAGGCCGCCATGGCCGAGGATGAACTTTCGCGTCCCCGCCGGGCCGTCGAAGATCACCGTGGCGACGGCCCGGGGGCCGGAACCGCTGACGCCCGCGATCGTCCCCGTGCCGTGGTCGGCGTGGCTGACCCGCTGGCCCGCCACGAATGTCACGGCTGCCGGCCGGCGGCCGGCCATGCGTTCCGCGAGATCGGCCGCCCGCTCGATGACTGCATCGACGCGGCGGCGCGGTGGCGCGGGCGGTCGCGGCGCATCGTCTTCCATCTCCAGGACGAGCCCGTCGGGCCGGTGCACGGCCCGGCCTGCCGGTCCGCGATCGAGTTCCTGGCCGACGTCGTCGAAGTCATCGGCGGCGGCGGACGGGAACGTTCCGGCGGAAAACGCATCCTCGTCCGGCGCCTCGCTGCCGGTCACGATCGTCTCGCTGCCGCTCATCTCGGCGAGGAACAGGCTGGGCGGATTCACCCGACACGTGCCCCGGTACTCGCGGATCCGGGCGCTGCTGGCATGCACCTCCTCGCGACCCCGCGTGATGCCGACGAACACGAGTCGGCGCTCCTCCTCCAGCTGGTCGGGATGATCGAGGCTGCGCTCGTGCGGGAGGATGCCGTCCTCCATGGCGACCATGTAGACGACGGGAAACTCCAGGCCCTTGGCGGCATGGAATGTCATGAGCGAGACGCGGTCGCTCGTCGCGTCCCAGGCGTCGGTGTCGCCGACGAGGGCCGTCGTCTCCAGGAAGCCGCCGAGCGGGTCGCCAGTCGCTGCACCGGCCGGATCGGCGTTGAAGTCCTCGTCGAACTGCCGGGCGGCGGTGACGAGTTCATCGACGTTCGCCACCCGGTCGACCTCCGCCTCGTCCTCCTCGGCCTCGGCGGCCAGATGGGCCCGGTAGCCCGTCCGCACCAGCACCTCCTCGAGCAGCGGCGCCACGCCGGCCAGCCGCCCGGCCGTGGCCACGAGATCCTCGTGCAGCCCGGCGAAGGCCACCAGCGCCCGCGCCGCGCGGGTCGGCAGGCCCGCAATCCCGGCGGCGGCCGCCGCGGCCTCCAGCCGGCTGACCCGTCGATCCTCGGCCCAGGCTGCCAGCCGCTCCAGCGACTGCCGGCCGATGCCCCGCGGCGGGACGTTGACGACCCGGAGCATCGCCTCGTCGTCTCGCGGATTGCGCAGCAGTCGCAGCCAGGCGACGACGTCGCGGATCTCGCGGCGCTGGAAGAACTCCAGGCCGCGGACGAGCTGGTAGGGAATGCCCCGGCCGCGCAGGCCGACCTCCAGCGACCGCGACAGCGCGTTGGTGCGAAACAGCACGGCGAAGTCCCGCGGCGCCCGGCGGCCGGAGGTCACGGCGGCGGCGATCTCGGCGGCGATCCTGTCGGCCTCGTCGCGGCTGCTGGAGTCGAGCACGATCCGCACGCGGGCGCCGGGAGCGGCCGCGGTCAGCAGTCGCTTCGGCTTGCGGCGCGAGTTGTGGGCGATCAGCCGGTCCGCGGTGCCGAGGATGTTGGCAGTGCTGCGGTAGTTCTCCTCCAGCGTGACGACGACGGCCGACGGGTAGTCGCGCTCGAACTCGAGAATGTTGCGGATGCTCGCGCCGCGCCAGCCGTAGATCGCCTGGTCGGGGTCGCCCGTGACCGCGAGGTTCGGGTGGTCGAGCGACAGGCCGCGCACGATGCAGTACTGGACGGCGTTCGTGTCCTGGTACTCGTCCACGAGGATGAACCGGTGCCGGGCGTCGAGATCGGCGCGGAGCTCGGGGTTATCCGCGAGGAGCCGGGCGACGTGGACGAGGAGGTCGTCGAAATCGACGGAATTGGCCCGCAGCATCAGCTCCTGGTAGACCGGCCAGACGAGCTTGGCGACCTCCTCCGTCGGCCGGCCCCAGCGCGGCTCGAACGTCTCCGGCGTCAGCAGGTCGTTCTTGGCCCGGCTGATGATGCCGGCGATCCGCTCGATGGGGGTGTGCGTCAGGCTGCGGGCGAGCTTCTTGGCCGCCCGCTTGAGCATGGCATGGGCGTCGTCGCTGTCGAGGATCGAGTATTCGCTCGTCAGTCCGACCAGCGTCCCGTACCGGCGGAGCAGCCGGGCGCCGAACCGATGAAATGTGCCCATCTCGACCGCGCTCGGCCCGACGAGGTGCTCGACCCGCCGGCGCATCTCGTCCGCTGCCTTGTTCGTGAAGGTCAGGGCCACGATGCGGTTGGCGGGGATGCCGGCGTTGATCAGCCGCGCCACGCGGTGCGTCACCACGCGGGTTTTGCCGCTCCCGGGGCCGGCGAGGACGAGGAGCGGACCCTCGACGTGCTCGGCGGCCCGGCGCTGGGATTCGTTGAGCGATGCGAGAGGATCTGCCGGCACGTGTTCGCGGCCGGGGCCGCCGCTGGAAAAGTGGGCAACCACGGCGAACGGCGCACACCCGAGCGGCACGAGTCGCCCCGTGGTAGGCGAATGTGCAACCGGTCCAGTATAGTGACGGGGGTCTGGGCCCGCCTGCGATCGCCGCATCCGGGCCGTCAGCGACGAGGAGCATCCGCACGGGAGGGACCCCATGCCGCGCATTCCATACAAGAATCTCACGCAATCGAACGAGTTGGAGGAGAAGCTCGAGATGAGCACGGCCGAAATCGGCCTCTCCGTCCGCACCACGAACTGCCTCGAGGAACGGGGCATCTTTACCGTCCACGACCTGCTCAAGTGCACGCGATCCGATCTGCTCTCGATCTCGAACTTCGGCGAAAAGACGCTGGAGGAGGTCTACAAGTCCCTGGAAAAGATCGGCTTCTTCCGCACCGGCGAGCGCGAGGCCGTGGGCAACGCCGGCTAGCCGGCAGCCGCCACGGCAGGCTTCGGCCGGCGCGGCCTCACGCCCCACCGACGCGGGGCATGCGTGCCTCCGCCGTCCGATACGGAGGAGGACCGTCGTGAGGCTGCCGCGTTTTTTCGGCAAGAAACGTGGCCATCGCCGGACCGGGTCGGAGGCCTGGGGGTCGATCGGCGACGGACTGTTTCACGCCGCGATTCTCCTCGCCGGCCTCGCCTTCGGCGGCCTGCTCGTGTCGGGTGTCGCCGTGCCGGAGTGGCGGATCAACCACGACTTCGTCGCCACCCGGTGCACCGTCGTGGCCAAGGGAGTGGAGCGAATCTCGGTCGCCGACGCCGGGCCGAAGGCGGCTTCGACCTACCGACCCTGCATCGCCATCCGCTACGCCGCCGGTGCCACCGAGCGCGAGGCGTGGGTGGCCGTCCCGCGGGCCGTCGCCGTGGCGGATCGGGAGGCTGCGGTCGCGCGGCTCGAGTCCTGGCGACTCGGTGCCACGCTGCCCGGCTGGTACGATCCGGCGAACGCCGGCAGGGTGGTGCTGAGCCGGGGCTACAACTGGTGGACGTGGCTGCTGACCCTCGTCCTGCCCGGGGCCCTGATCGCGTTCGGTGCCAGCGGCCTCGTGCGCTCCGCCCGGCGCTGGAACACGTCGGAGGAGTGCCGGGCGGCGAGCCGGCCGCTGCGCGGCCTGCTCGCGCCGCTGCCGGTGGTGCCGCGGACCGCGGACGGCCATCCCGGCGTGCCCGCCTGCGACGACATGATCAATTCCCCCGGCACGATCCTGCGCTATCGGCTGCCGATCGAGAGCCCGGAGAGCTGGACCCTGCTCGGATTCGGGCTGTTCGCGGTCCTCTGGAACGCCGTGCTCCTCGTCCTCGCCATCGGCGCCGGTCTGGACCTCGTCGGGGGCCGGGTGGACACGTTCCTGCTCGTGCTGCTCGTCCCGTTCGCGCTGGTCGGCGCCACCGGCATCGCCCTGTTCGTCCGTGGACTCGTGCTGGCAACGGCCGTGGGCACGACCCAGGTGGAGATCAACGAGCACCCGTTGCGGCCCGGCGGCCGGTACGACGTGATCGTCGCCCAGGGGGGCTCGGGCCCGTTCCGCAGATTGGAGATCGCGATCGCCATGGAGGAGCAGGCGACATTCCGCCAGGGAACCGACACGCGCAGCGAGCGGCTCACCGTCTGGAGCCGTGCCGTGGAGTCGTGGGAGCAGTTGCAGCTCTCGCCGGGGACGCGGTTCGAGGCGCGGACGACGTTGGAGATTCCGGCCACGGCGATGCATTCCTTCGCCTCCGAGCACAACGCCGTGCGCTGGCTCGTCGTGGTCCGGGGCCAGCCGATCCGCTGGCCGGCGTTCAGACGGACGTTTCCGGTCGTCGTGCTGCCCGATCCGGCTGCGGCCGTCGCTTCCGCCGCGGAGGCCGCCCGGTGAGCCAGCAGCCCGACACCCCCCGCTTCACGCCGCGCGTGCTCGTCCAGTTCGACCATCCGGACCGGCGCTACATGCCGCTCGATCCCCTCGGCGTGCGCTACCAGGTGGAGGGCGTCGCGGGCGACCGCGTTCGGGCGATCGAGCAGTCTGTCCTCTGGTACACCGAGGGCAAGGGGGAGGAGGACCTCGGCGTGCACTTCTTCCAGCGGCTGGTCGATCAGGCGGCGGTCGCGGCGGCGGCCCGCGAGGGTGCGTTCGCCGTGCAGCTGCCCCGCAGCCCGCTGTCGTACGAGGGAGTCATCGTGAAGATCCGCTGGTGCGTCCGCGTGCGGCTGTTCTTCGCCGCCGCCCGCGACTTTGTTTCCGAGCACGTCTTCGAACTGGGCGCGATTCCGCCTGCACCCCTGCCGGGAGGCCACCCCTGAGACCGCTCCCATGTGAGGCTTGTGCGGTTCGCTGGTCGGGGCTGCCCAAGCCCCGTCGCCGGACGTTCGCTACGGGCATCCTGCCCTTCGCTCACTCGAACCTGCCCGCGCTTCGCCATCCTGGCTGCGCTCGGCAGCTCACGCCGGCTCCCGGGGTATGGGCAACCCCTCCCGATCCGTTGTCTTCGAGGCGACTTATGGTGCGTGAGAATCCAGGGGACGTCGCATGACATCGCCAGCCACTATCGTGGACCGGCCGGTGTGCCGGCTCCCGCCGAATCCGTTCGCCACCCGGCATACCCGGCCCGGTGCGTTGCCTCCGCTCGACGAGCACGGAGACCCGCTCGACATCGCCGCGCTCGCTGACCGCTGCCTCGCGCTGCCCGCGGCGGCGATCGAGGGACCGCATGGGCATGGCAAGACGACGATCAGCACCCGGATCATCGAGCACCTCGGGGAACGGGGACTGCCCGTCGTGGTCGTCCGCATGCGGTCGGTGGCAGACGGCGGCCGGGCCTTCCTGGCAGTCGTGCGTGCCGGCCGCGGAACGCTCGTCTGCATCGACGGCTGGGAGCGTCTCGGCCGGGTGGCCGCGGCCGCGGTCCGGCTGGCCGCCTTGTGCCGGGGCCTCCGCCTCCTCGTCACGGCGCATCGGGCGACCGGCCTGCCGGTGGTGATGCGGTGCACGACCTCGGAGCCTCTTCTTCGGGCGCTCGTCGAGCGCTTGCCCGACGACGGCGGCCGGATCAGCGCCGCCGACATCGCCGCCGCCTTCGCGCGGCACGGGGGCAATCTGCGCGAGTCGCTGTACGACCTCTATGACCGGTTCGAGCGTCGCATCCGCTGAGCGCTGGTCGGCAGTGCGCTGGCGACCGCAGGGGATGCGGCGCGCGTCCGGCGTCCGGCTTTCGCCGCGTCCAGGCGGTGCGGGCGGTCCGGATGGAGCGGTGGCAGGGGTGACAGCGATCGTAGCGGGTCGCGATCGTGAATTCATGATCCGTGACGGGGATTTTCTCCGGCTGTGTGCCGGGCGGGGAAACTACGCTCAAGTCAGACGTCGTTCGACACGGGTGGCCCCGCGTCGAGCCCGGGCGTCGCAAGGAGCGTGCGTGATGGTTCGCCGAATCCCCCTCGTCCTGCCGCTGGTGATGGCCGCGGCGTGGTCCCTGCCGGCCGCGGCGCAGCAGTGCTGCCTGAGCGAATTGTTCGCCGGCTGCGGCGGTTGCTTGAGGCGCCCGCCGGCCTACGCCGTCGCCCCGGTGATGGCGCCGATGATGGCGCCGATGCCCGCACCGCCACAGCCGGTGATGGTTCCGGTCGCCAAGACGAGCTACGTCCCGGAGACCACCTACCGCACGCAGATGCAGACCGTGCCGGTCACGACCTACAAGCCCTCCTGCGAGATCGATCCCTGCACGGGCTGCCCGCGGGAGTGCATGCAGCCGGTGACCGAGTACGTGCAGCAGGCGGTGAACGTTCCGGTCACCCAGTACCGGGCGGTGACGACCACGCAGTATGTGCAGGTTCCGCAGGGCTATGCCGCGCCCCCCTATGCTCCGGGACAGATGCCGCCCGCCCCGATGATGGCGCCGCCGGCGGTGCAGAGCCCGTTCGCTCCGCAGACGATCGCGCCGCCGCCGGCCATCAACACGGCGCCGGGTGCCTGGGGTGCGGCCTCCAGTGATCTGCGCAATCCGGCGCTCGTGCAGCCCGGTCAGACCAGCATCACGCCCCCCGCGCTGCCGCCGACCACCACCAACTACCCGCCGTACGCGGTGCAGCGACCGGTCGCGCCGCCTGTCGGCGGGGTGCCTTACGGTCAGCCGCAGGTGACCTACGGTCAGCCGCAGATCACCTACGGCCAGCCGCCGGCCGCCGCCGGCCAGCCGATCACGACCTACACGCCTCCGGCGGCACAGGGCGACGTCACCTCGTCGCAGCGACCGCTGCAGCCCGCCCCCTCCACGGCGCCGCCGCTGGTGCCGATTCCGGAGATCCAGCGGTCATCGCCCCCCGGCCAGGGCTCCGTTGCTCCCGCCTTGCCTGCCGCGCCTGCCGCACCGGGGCCGTCGGGCACGGCGCCTGCGACCACACCGGCGAACCCCACGACGCCCAATCCTGCCGCGACTCCCCGCACGACTTCCCCGGCGCCTTCCGCTCCTGGCATGCCGACCGTGCCGGGCAGCGGACCGTCCTCGGCGACGGGGGCGTTCCCGCGGCTTCTCGAGCCGACCGGTCACACCACCTCCTGGCAGCCCGCAGCAGCGGCCGGCCGTCCGGCCCTGTTCATGCCCGCCTATCCCACCGCCGCCCTTCCGGCCCGCCTCCAGCAGTGATCCAATGGCGGGCTCCCGCTCGGGCCGCGGGAATTCCCCGGCAGAGCGGATCCGGGCCGCCATGACCAACTCCGACATCGCCGCGGTCTTCGACCACGTCGCCGACCTGCTCGAGTACCGGGGCGACAATCCGTTCCGCGTCCGGGCCTACCGCAACGCGGCGCGGACGATCGGGGCGCTGGTGGAGTCGCTCACCGCTGTCCGTGCCGACCCGGTCCGCGGCCTGACCGACCTCGAGGGGATCGGCACCGACCTCGCCGCCAAGATCGAGGTCCTGCTCGACACGGGGAAGCTGCCGCTGCTCGAGGAACTCGAGCGCGAGGTGCCGGCGGTGGTCTTCGACCTGATGCGGATTCCCGGTCTCGGGCCGCGCAAGGTCAAGCTGCTCGTCGATGCGCTCGGCATCGACTCGCTCGACGCGCTCGAGCAGGCGTGCCGTGACGGCCAGGTGGCCGGCGTCAAGGGATTCGGCGCCAAGACCCAGGCCGCGATCCTCGACAACATCGGCTTCGCCAAGAGCCCGGACCGGGACCGGCTGCTGTGGCGGGACGCCGACGCGATCGTGCAGCCGCTGCTGGAGTGGATGCGGGGCTGCCAGGAAGCGCGACGAGTCGAGGCCGCGGGAAGCTGGCGGCGCGGCAGGGAAACCGTCGGGGATCTCGACATCGTCGTCGAGAGCACGGAACCGGGGCCGGTGATGGACCGGCTCCAGAGCTGGCCCGAAGCGTCGGCCGTGCTCCTGCGCGGTGACACGAAGACCAGCATCCGCGGGCCGCGCGAGGTGCAGATCGACCTGCGGGTCGTGCCGCCGGAGTCGTTCGGCGCCGCCCTGCAATACTTCACCGGCTCCAAGGAGCACAACGTCCGGCTCCGCGGGCGGGCCCGCGATCGCGGCCTGACGATCAACGAGTACGGTGTGCACCGGCTGGCGCCGGGTGCGGCCAACGATTCAGCGTTGGGGAGGGGCGCCGCTGTCGCAGGGCGGACGGAGGAGGAGGTGTACGAGGCCGTCGGACTGCCGTGGATCCCGCCCGAACTCCGCGCGGGCGGGGACGAGATCCGGCTCGCCGAGCGCGGCGAACTGCCGGACTTGGTCACGGTCGCCGCCATCCGCGGCGACCTGCACATGCACACCACGGCGACCGACGGCGAGGACACGCTCACGGAGATGGTGCGGGCGGCGATCGCCCGCGGGCTGTCCTACATCGCGATCACCGACCACGGCCAGCGGGTGACGATGGCCAACGGCCTCGACAAGCGCCGGCTGCTGCGGCAGTGGGGGGAGATCGACCGTCTCAACGAGTCGCTCGCCGCCGCCGGCGCGCCGCCGATCGTGGTCCTCAAGGGGATCGAGGTGGACATGCTGGAGAAGGGTGGGCTCGACCTGCCCGACGATGTCCTCGAGCAGGCAGACTGGGTGGTGGCGAGCCTGCACTACGGCCAGAACCAGCCCCGCGACAGGATCACGGCCCGGATCGTCGAGGCCGTGGAGAATCCCTGGGTGAGCGTCATCGGCCATCCCACCGGCCGGCTCATCAACCGCCGGCCGGCCTACGACGTCGACATCGAGGCTGTGATCGAGGCCTGCGCCAGGACGGGCACGTTTCTGGAGATCAACGCCAATCCGTGGCGGCTCGACCTCGACGACCGGCATGCGGCCGCGGCCCGGCGGGCGGGGGTGAAGCTCGTGATCTCGACCGACGCCCATTCAACCCGCGGGCTGGAGGTGATGCGCTGCGGCGTCCTCCAGGCGCGGCGGGCCGGCCTGACCGCCGCCGACGTCGCCAACACCCGCAGCCTGACCGACCTCCGTCGCCTGATGGGGCGTGGCGGCTGAGCGGCCCCGATTCAGGGTCGCTTCACGCAGCGGAAGCCGACGTGGCTCGAACCGCTGGAGATCTCCCCCTTGCCGCGCGTGCCGACGATGTACCGCGAGCAGTACTGCTCGGTGCACAGGAACGAGCCGCCGCGCTGCACCCGCTTGCGCTCGGTCGGCTCCTGCGGGTCGCGGCTCGACGTCGGTCCCCGCGGATCGAAGGCCGCGCCCTCCGTGATCCGGTCCGGCGCCGTGTAGGTGTCGGGACGATACCAGTCGGAACACCATTCCCAGACGTTGCCCGACACGTCGTGGAGGCCGAAGGCGTTCGGAGGAAACCGCTTCACCGGCGCGATGCCGGCGAAGCCGTCGAGGCCGAGATCGCGGTCGGGAAACGAACCCTGAAACGTATTCGCCATCCAGCGGCCCGCGGGGCGGAAGTCGTCGCCCCATGGATAGGCTGCGCCGGCCCGCCCGCCGCGGGCTGCGAATTCCCACTCGGCCTCGGTGGGCAGGCGTTTGCCGGCCCAGCCGGCGTAGGCCTCGGCGTCGGCGTAGGCGACGTGCACGACGGGCTCGTCGTCGCGGCCCTCGACCGTGCTCCCGGGGCCGAGCGGATGCCGCCAGTCGGCGCCGGGAACGTAGGTCCACCAGCGATGATGATGGTCGAGGGGCACTGGCCCGGCCGGCGGGCTGAAAACGATCGAGCCGGCCACGAGGTTGGCGGGGTCGGCGCCGGGAAACTCCTCCGGCCGAGGCGGCCGCTCGGCGACCGTCGTGTAGCCCGTGGCGGCGACGAATGCCGCGAATTGCCGGTTCGTGACCTCGGTCTCGTCCATCCAAAAGCCGTCGACCCGCACGCGATGCACGGGGCGGGCATCGACCATCGGCTCGTTCCCGCCGTGCGGCACACCGCGCGGGTCGGCACAGCCCATCGAGAACTCGCCGCCGGTAATCCACACCATCCCGGCGGGCGTGGCCGCCGGCGGGCCGGCCGGGGACAGCGTGGTCGGCCCGAACGCGCCCTGCCGTGGCGAGCAACCGACGAGCAGGACGACGAGCAGGACGACGGCGCCGTTCGCCGCGGCTGCGGGCCGGGAACGCTGGCGGGGTGCGCCGGCAGGGATGGCGATCCCGGGACTCATGCCGAATCCAGTCGCAGCGACCTCGTCAACGTGCGGCGCAGCGCCCGCCTCCGCGCCGGCTTCCACCACTTGGCGAACGACTTCCGCGCCCGGTCGGCCCTGCTCGACTCGTGGCGTCGCAGGCTCGTCAACGTGCCACGAACGCTGCGCAGGCCGTCCTCCTTTGCCCAGCGTCGAAAGCGATCGGCGGCCGCCGCGTGGTCGGTGAACGTGCCCAGCGTCGCCTGCAGCCGCTGCAGCGACCCCTCGCAGCGGACCCGCACGCGCGGGGCGAACACGGGGGCGAAGATTTCAAGCGTGTAACGGAGCTTCTTGCCCTCGATCCGCAGCCGATGTAATTCTCGATCATCCTCCAGCCGCCTGTCGGCCCGGTCGAAGAACCGGCGCATGAGCGGCTTGAATCGCCGCACGGCGTAGCACGTGAACGTCTCGTCTCGGCCGTAACGTGTCATCCGGTCGAGGAGCCGCTCCAGTCGCCCGGCCCAGTCCGCGGCGACGAGCCGATCGCGCAACTCGCGGATCGGCTGTCGTGACTGCAGCCGTTGCCGCGAGAGCATCGCCACCAGCCGGACCCTGGCCCGCGCCCCGGGGGGGATCGCGGCGGCGGCATCATCAGGCTCGAGCGCCTGCACGAGCACGTCCAGGTCACGGGCCTCGCCGGCCACGCGCCGGATGCGACGCAGCCGCCGGCGAAACCAGTCCCGATGCCGCCGGGGCACGAGTTCGTCGAAGGCTTCGAGGGCCGCGAGCCCGCGCCGGGTGGCGACGCGAAGCCGGTGGACGGCATCCGCGTCGGGGCGGTCAACGCAGGCATCCTGGAGGCCCGACCAGACCGTCGCCAGGCGGGACCGGAGAATGCGGCAGGCAACACGCGACACCGGCATCCGGCCGGCGCCGGCGGGGGACGAACTGCGACTCGATGCCATCGGGCGGCCGCCGACCAGGGACTCGGGAATGACCCCGCGTCACTCTACGCCGTCAGGCACGGCCTTGCCAGCAGGCGCGGCCGCTGCCGCATCCGGAGCCCGGACCTGGTCCGGGGCGGCCTTCGTGACCGTCACCCGGGACGCGAACAGGGAGCCGGCCCCGTGGCAGCCCTCTCCGGTCCACAGGCGGCCGCGGATCTCGACCCGGTCCCCCGGTGCCACGAGGTTCAGGGAGGCGGCATCGATCGTGACCACGGCGTCTTCCGCGACTGTGAACGTCAGCCGCCGGAGTTTCCCGGCATCGACGCGGACCTGCATCGTCCGGCCCCGGGCGTTGGTGACCACGCCGACGATCCGCTCCACGCTGTCGGGGCGGACCTCGTCCGGCACGAAGCCCTGCGGGGGCGTGACGATGTCGAACTTCCGGAGCGGTTCGCTGCCGCGGCCCTTGGCATCGACCGTGGCAACGATCCGCACCGCCATGCCGGGCTGGACGATGGCCGCGGTCGATCGGCCGAGGACGGAGAAGCTGGTGACGCCCGCCGGATGCAGATGGGCGACGTACGTTGCATCCGCATCGTCATCGGAGAATGCAACGAGGCCGCCTGCCAGCCCTCCGGCGCTCCCATGCACGATCCCCGCGTAATCCGCCTCGGGGAGGCGGTCGATGGCGAGTTTGTTGTTCTCGACGGGGATCGTGATCGACTTCTTGGTGCCGCGGCAGGCCCCCATGGTCCAGAGCCGCTCGTAGGCCAGTTGCATCTCGGCAGACTTGTAGAACGTCCCCCAGCGCAGCGTGCCGTCTGGCGCCACCGGTGCGACCACCGCCTCGGGCAGGGCGTAGGGATTGAACGGCTCGGCCGCGACGGGCGCGACGAGACAGCCGGCAAGGAAGATGGACGGCAGCAGCCGCCGCGGGCAGTGGATCGAAATCGGCATCACGGGCTCCGTGTGTTGAAAGTGCCCGCCTCGCACGATAGTTCGACATACGCGACCGCTCAAATCAAGCGGTGGCTTTTTCTGCCAGGGAAAACGGGCCTGCGGCCTGTGCGGCCGCGCCAGGCAATCCAGGCATCAGGACCCGGCCAGGCATCAGGACCCGGCCAGGCCCAAGCTCCGTGCGGCCCAAGTTCCGTGGCCCCCTGACGGGGTCTGTCAGCTCAGAGGGCGTCGACCGGACCGTGCTCACCTTCCAGCGTGGCAACGTCGCCGGCGGTCGGCTCGGCGCCGGCCACGGTCTCTCCGCCGAGGGCGGCCTCGAGCAGCGGGAACTGCCGGGCGAGCACGTTTTCCCGTTCGATCCGCAGCGCGTCGAGCGCCTCGGGACGAACACGCACCTCGGACGACTGGAACGTGCCGAAGCCCGTCCCGGCCGGGATCAGGTGCCCGAGGATCACGTTCTCCTTGAGACCGACCAGGTTGTCCACCTTGCCGGCCAGGGCCGCCTCCGTGAGCACCTTTGTCGTCTCCTGGAAGCTGGCCGCCGAGATGAAGCTCGAACTCTGGACGCTGGCCTTGGTGATCCCGAGCAGCTGCGTGCTGGCGGTCGCCGGCTTCGGCTTCGTTCCCTTGACGGACGCGCCGCCGAGGGTCTCGATCTGGGCGTTCGCCTGGGCGAGCACGTCCTTGGGCACGACGCTGCCGACGGCGAACTCGCTGTCCCCCTTGTCGGTGATCCGCAGGCAGGTTGCGAGCCGCTCGTTCGCCTGGCGGAACTCGTACTTGTCGAGAACGCTGCCCGGCAGGAGGGTGGTGTCGCCGACGCCTTCGATCTTCACCTTGCGCAGCATCTGCGACACGATGATCTCGATGTGCTTGTCGTCGATGTCCACCCGCTGGCTGCGGTAGACATTCTGGATCTCGCGGACGAGGTACTGCTGCACCGCCTCCTCGCCCGAGATTCGCAGGATATCGTGCGGCACCAGCGGGCCTTCCACGAGGGCCTCGCCCGCCTTGACGATGTCGCCGGGATGGACCCGCAGATGCTTGCCGTGAGTCACGAGGTGCTCGCGCTCCATCCCGCTCTCATTGCGGACGATGATCGTGCGCTTGCCGCGGCGCTTCTCGCCGCTGACCTCGACCTTGCCGTCGATCTCCGCCATGATCGCGGGATCCTTCGGCTTGCGGGCTTCGAAGATTTCCGTGACCCGCGGCAGGCCGCCGGTGATGTCCTGCGTGCCCGAGGCCTCGCGGGGCGTCTTGGCGAGCACGTGGCCGGCGGACACCTTCTCGCCCGGCGCGACCTCGATGTAGGCCTTCTCCGGCAGGTAGTAGAAGTCGAGGATCTTGCCCGACTCGTCCTCGAGGACGATCTGCGGGTGGTAGACACCCTTGTGCTCCATGACAACTCGGCGCGTGTGTCCGCTGGGGTCCTTCTCAACGCGGAGCGTCTCCCCCTCGATGACATCCTCGAACCGCACCTTGCCCGCCACTTCGGAGAGGATCGGGATCGAGTGCGGGTCCCACTGGACGAGAACCGCCCCCGCCTTGACCTCGTCGTTCTCCTTGACTTTGAGGATCGCCCCCGCGGGCACGTCGAACTTGTCGAGTTCGCTTCCCTTGGCATCGACGAGCGAGATCTCGCCGTTGCGGGCCAGGACGATCATCTGCCCCTGCTCGTCCTGCACCGTGCGCAGCCGGGTGAACTTGACGATGCCGGCCCGCTTGGCCTTGCTCTCGCTCTCCTCGATGGCCCGCTGCCCGACGCCGCCGATGTGGAACGTCCGCATCGTCAGTTGGGTGCCCGGCTCGCCGATGCTCTGGGCAGCGATGATCCCCACGGCCATCCCCTCCTCGACGAGGG
Source organism: Planctomycetia bacterium (assembly GCA_014192425.1). NCBI lineage: Bacteria > Pseudomonadati > Planctomycetota > Planctomycetia > Planctomycetia bacterium. Next base: position 52,393 of record BJHK01000010.1, read on the forward strand.
AGCCGGTGGACAGGTCCATGCCGTAGCACAGCCGGCAGACGCCGAGCGGCGCCTCGCAGGTCAGCGCGCTGCGGACCTGGATCTTGTCGAGCCCGAGTTCCTCGATCCGCCGCCCGATCTTCGGCGTGATCAGCTCATCCTCGTGAACGATCACCTCGTTGGTGATCGGATTGCTGATGGTGGCCCGGCTGACACGGCCGCGGATGCTGTCGGCGAGGCTGACCTCGACCTTCTCGCCCCGGTAGATGACCGTCTTCTCGATGCCCTGCGTCGTGCCGCAGTCGTGCATGGTGACGACGACGTTCTGGGCCACGTCGGCAAGCTTGCGGGTCAGGTAGCCGGAGTCGGCCGTCTTCAGAGCGGTGTCTGCGAGGCCCTTGCGGGCACCGTGCGTCGAGCTGAAGTACTCGAGGACCGTCAGCCCCTCGCGGAAGTTCGCCTTGATGGGAGCCTCGATGATCTTGCCCGACGGCTTGGCCATCAGGCCGCGCATGCCCGCCAGCTGGCGGATCTGCTCCACGCCGCCGCGGGCGCCGGAGTGGGCCATGAGGAAGATCGGATTGACGTAGCCGGCCCGGCGATTGGGCTTCTCGTCGGTGTCCTTCTCCAGATCCTGCATCATCTCCTTGGTGATCTGCTCGCGGGCGTGCGTCCAGGCGTCGATGACCTTGTTGTACCGCTCGCCGTCGGTGATCATCCCGCGCTGGTACTGCTTCATGATCTTGAGCACTTCCTTGTCGGCCTCGCCCACGATCCGCGCCTTGGTCGACGGCGTGATCAGGTCGTCGGTGGCGAACGACAGGCCGCTGCGCGTGCTCCAGCTGAAGCCGACCCGGTTCATGTCGTCGAGCAGGTCGATCGTCCAGCGTCGGCCGAGCGTCTGGTAGCAGTCGGAGATGACGCGGGCCAGCTCGCTCGACCGCATCGGGATGTTGTAAAACAGCATCCCGCCCGGCAGGATCGAGTTGAAGAGCACGCGGCCGACGGTCGTCTCGATGACCGCGCCGGGCTTGGAATGGGCCTCGACGTCGGTCTTCAGCCGGCGCTGGCCGGGCAGCTTGACCTTGATCTTGGCGTGCGTGTCGACCTTCCCGAGCTGGTGGGCGAGCTCGACCTCCTCAAAGCTCTTGAACACCATCCCCTCTCCCTTGCGGCCGGGGAGGGCCATCGTCAGGTAATAGCATCCCATCACCACGTCCTGTGACGGGGAGATGATCGGTGCCCCGTTGGCCGGGCTGAAGATGTTGTTCGTCGCGAGCATCAGGGTGTGCGCCTCGACCTGGGCCTCGATCGAGAGCGGCAGGTGGACCGCCATCTGGTCGCCGTCGAAGTCGGCGTTGAAGCCCTTGCAGACCAGCGGGTGGAGTTTGATCGCGTTCCCCTCGACGAGCACCGGCTCGAAGGCCTGGATGCCCATGCGATGCAGCGTGGGGGCGCGGTTGAGAAGCACCGGGTGGTTGCGGATGACGTCCTCGAGGATGTCCCAGACCTCGGCATCCTTCCGCTCCAGCATCTTGCGGGCGCTCTTGATGGTGTCGGCGTGGCCGAGGTCCTTGAGCTGACGGATGATGAACGGCTGGTAGAGTTCGAGCGCGATCTTCTTGGGCAGGCCGCACTGGTGGAGCCGGAGATTCGGGCCGACGACGATCACGCTGCGGGCCGAGTAGTCGACCCGCTTGCCGAGCAGGTTCTCGCGGAACCGGCCCTGCTTGCCCTTGATCATGTCGGTCAGGCTCTTGAGCGGCCGGTTGCTCGACGCCAGGACGGGCCGCTTGCAGCGGCTGTTGTCGAACAACGCGTCGACCGACTGCTGCAGCATCCGCTTTTCGTTGCGGATGATGACCTCGGGGGCGTTCAGGTCGACCAGTTTCTTGAGCCGGTTGTTGCGGTTGATGATCCGGCGATACAGGTCGTTCAGGTCACTGGTGGCGAAGTTCCCGGAATCGAGCATCACCAGCGGGCGGAGGTCGGGCGGGATGACGGGGATCACGTCGAGCACCATCCACTCCGGCTTGTTCTCGCTGTCGCGGATCGCCTCGACGATCTTCAGGCGGTTGACGAGGTCCTTCTTCTTCTGCTTGGAGTTGGTCGTCGCCAGATCCTGGCGCAGCTCCTTGGAGAGGGTGACGAGGTCGAGGCCGAGCAGCAGTTTGCGGACCGCCTCGGCGCCCATCTCGGCCTCGAACGAACCCTCGCCATGCGTGGCCCGGGCCTCCCGGTACTCCTCCTCGGTCAGCAGTTGCTGCTTCTTCAGCGGCGTGTCCTTGGGATCGAGCACGACGTAGTCCTGGAAGTAGATCACCTTCTCCAGGCTGGTGGTCTTCATGTCGAGCAGCGCGCCGAGGCGGCTGGGCATCGCCTTGAAGAACCAGATGTGGACCACCGGGGCCGCCAGCTCGATGTGGCCCATCCGCTTGCGGCGCACGCGGCTGTGCGTCACCTTGACGCCGCAGCGGTCGCAGATCATGCCCTTGTACTTCATGCCCCGGTACTTGCCGCACGAGCACTCCCAGTCCTTCTCCGGGCCGAAGATCTTCTCGCACATCAGGCCGTCCTTTTCGGGACGGTAGGTGCGGTAGTTGATCGTTTCCGGCTTCTTGACCTCGCCGAACGACCAGCTGCGGATGTCGTGCGGCCGGGCGAGACTGATCTTTACGGCCGAGTAGTCGTTGACGCGATCGTAGGTGGATTCACCGATGCTCACGTGTCATCTCCCTGTGGTGTTCGAAACCCGCTCGACGTTCCGCGTGCCAACCGCGCCGGACCGCGATCCCGTCCAACCGGCGGCGACCGCCGGACGGCGTCGCAGCCGGCGGCGGGTCAAATCCGCCGCTTCTCCAACTGCATGTTCAGCGCCAGGCCCCTGATCTCGTTGGTGAGCACGTCGAAGCTCGCCGGCGTGCCGGCCTCGAGCGTGTTCTCCCCCTTGACCATGCTCTCGTAGATCTTCGTCCGACCCTCGACGTCGTCGCTCTTCACGGTGAGCAGTTCCTGGAGAATGTAGGCGGCGCCATATGCCTCCAGGGCCCAGACTTCCATCTCCCCGAACCGCTGGCCGCCGAACCGGGCCTTGCCGCCGAGGGGCTGCTGCGTGATCAGCGAGTATGGTCCCGTCGACCGGGCATGGACCTTGTCGTCGACGAGGTGATGAAGCTTGAGCATGTAGATGTAGCCGACCGTCGTCTCCTGTTCGAGCGGCTCGCCCGTGCGGCCATCGAAGAGCTGCGCCTTGCCGTGCGCCGGCAGGCCGGCGTCGGCGAGGACGACGTTGATGTCCTCCTCGCTGGCCCCGTCGAAGACCGGCGTGATCGCCTGGAACCCGAGAATCTTGCCGGCCCAGCCGAGGTGCGTTTCCAGGATCTGACCGACGTTCATCCGGCTCGGCACGCCGAGCGGGTTGAGGAGAATCTGCAGCGGCGTGCCGTCCGCGAGGAACGGCATCTCCTCCTTGGGAAGGATCTTGGCGATCACCCCCTTGTTGCCATGGCGGCCGGCCATCTTGTCACCCACGGAGATGACCCGCTTGGCGGCGACGTAGACCTTGACCATCTGCAGCACGCCCGGGCGGAGTTCGTCGCCGCGCTTCATGCTGTTGAGCCGGCGCTCGCGGGCGTCGATGGCCGCCTCGACGGCCGGCCACATCGCCTTGTGGAGCTTCTCGATGTCGGCCTTCCGCTGCGGGGAGCGGATGTCGAGCTCCTCGAGGTTGAACTGCGCGGCCCGCTCGGCCACCACCTTGTGGTCCTGGTTGCGGACGAGGGGGCTGCCGTCCGCCGCCTGGATGGGCTTCTGCAGCACCTTTTCGATCTCGGTGACGAGCCCGCCGAACGCCTCGGCGACGCGAAGGTTGCCCTCGTTCTCCGCCTCCTTGAGCTGCTTCTCGAACTCCCGGCGCTCGTCCTCGGAGAGGCTCATGCGCCGCGAGAACTTCTCGGTCGCGATCACGATCCCCTCGACGCCCGACGGGACCTCGAGCGAGTCGTTCTTCACGTCCTCGCCGGCCCGGCCGAAGATCGCGTGCAGCAGCTTCTCCTCGGGCGTCAGTTCGGTCTTGCTCTTGGGGGACACCTTGCCCACGAGGATGTCGCCGGGGCGGACGTAGGTGCCGATGCGGACGATGCCCGATTCGTCGAGGCTGTGCAGGGCCCGCTCACCGACGTTGGGGATGTCGCGGGTGAACTCCTCGCGGCCCAGCTTCGTGTCGCGGATCTCGATGTCGTACTCCTCGATGTGGATCGACGTGTAGACGTCGTCCTCGACGAGCTCCTCGCTGATGATGATCGCGTCCTCGAAATTGAAGCCGTCCCAGGCCAGGAAGCCGACGAGCACGTTGCGGCCGAGGGCGAGTTCGCCCCGGTAGGTGGCGGCACCGTCGGCGATCACGTCCCCCTTCTCGACCTTCTGTCCCGGCTGCACGATCGGCTTCTGGTTCTGGCAGGTCCGCTCGTTGAGGCCGACGTACTTCCGCATCTTGTAGGTGTCGGCGCCGGAGGTCGTGGTGATCTCGATGCTGTCGGCATCGACGTAGCTCACCGTGCCCTTGCGGGCAGCGCGGACGAGGAGGCCGGAGTTGGCCGCCACGTCCCGCTCCATGCCGGTGGCCACCACCGGAGGCTCGGTGACGAGCAGCGGCACGGCCTGCCGCTGCATGTTGGAGCCCATCAGGGCCCGGTTGGCGTCGTCGTGCTCGAGGAACGGGATCAGGCCCGCCGACACGCCCACCATCTGGCTCGGCGCCACGTCGATGTAATCGATCTCCTCAACCGGCACGAGGACGAAGTCCCCCTTGTAGCGGGCGATGATGTTGTCGCCAGACAGCCGGCTGGTCGCCTTGTCGACCAACGCGTCGGCCGGGGCGAGGTGGGCGTTGCTCTCCTCGTCGGCCCGCAGCCAGACGACGTCGTCCGTGAGCTTCCCCTTCGAGACCTTCCGATACGGCGTGACGAGGAACCCGTAGGAGTCGACCCCGGAATAGATCGCGAGGCTGGAGATGAGGCCGATGTTCGTCCCTTCCGGCGTCTCGATCGGGCAGATGCGTCCGTAGTGGGAGATGTGGACGTCGCGGACCTCGAAACCGGCCCGCTTGCGGTTCAGGCCGCCCGGGCCGAGGGCCGACAGCCGGCGCTCGTGGGTCAGCATGGAGAGCGGGTTCGTCTGGTCCACCACCTGCGACAGCTCGCCGCGGCCGAAGAAGTATTCGATGGCCGCCGAGATGCTCTTGGGGTTGATCAGCGTCCGCGGCGACATCTCCGCCACGTCCTTGAGGCTCATCCGCTCCTGGACGGTGCGCCGAAGCTTGAGGAAGCCCTTGCGAAGCTCGTCGCTGGCCAGTTCGTCGATCGTTCGCAGTCGGCGGTTGCCGAGGTGGTCGATGTCGTCCACCTCCACGTCCCCCTCGCCGTCGCTGAGCTTGAGCATGTAGCGGATGGCGGCGATCAGGTCCTCCGCCCGCAGGGTCATCTCCGTCTCGGGCACGTTGAGGCCGAGCTTGCGGTTGATGCGGAACCGGCCGACGCGGCCGAGCCGGTAGCGGTTGGTGTCCTTGAACTTCTCGTCGAACAGGGCCCGGGCCTTGTCGAGGGCCGGCGGATTGCCCGGCCGAAGCCGCTGGTAGATCCGCACGAGGGCGTCCTCGTGGCTCGGGGCAACGCCGGTCCGGCGCCTCGACTCGTCGGCGTCGTCCCGCAGGCTGTTGACGATCAGGGGAATCTTCTGTTCCTGCATCAGCTCGACGGCCTTGAGGCCGGAGGTGGCGATCAGTTCGGCATGGTCGTGGCTGATCTTGCAGCCGGCCTCGACGATGATCTCGCCGGCCCGGTCGGTGCCGCGCGGATAGACGATGTCGTCGACGGCGAACTTCCCCTCCAGCTTGGGAACACTGCGGCCGCCGCCGACCTTCTCGACGCTGGTCTTGTAGAACAGCTTGAGAATCTCGGAGTCGCGGCCGTACTTCGGATCCATGGCCCGAAGGAGGGTCAGGGCGGAGAACTTGCCGCTCTGGTCGATCCGCACCTGGAGAGCGTCCTTCTTGGAGACGTTGAGCTCGATCCAGCTGCCGCGCTCGGGAATGATCCGGCAGTTGAAGGTCTTGCGATCGCTCGACTCGGTGTCGGCGACGAAGTCGATGCCGGGGGAACGGTGGAGCTGGCTGACGACGACCCGCTCCGCACCGTTGATGATGAACTCGCCACCGCCGAGCATGATCGGAATGTCGCCGAGGTAGACCTCCTCCTCGATCGGTTGCTCACGGGTGAGCCGGAGCCAGACCCGCAGCGGCCGCCCGTAGGTCAGCCGCAGTTGCCGGCACTCGTCCGGCTCGTAGCGGGGCTTGCCGAGTTCGTACCGCAGGTACTCGAGCTTGACGGTCTTGTCATAACTCTCGACCGGGAAGATCTCGCGCAGCACGCCCTCGATGCCATGGTCCTTGCGCTTGGCCGCCGGCACGTCGTACTGCAGGAACAGGTCGTAGAACCGGGTCTGGATCTCGGTCAGGTCGGGAATGTGGTGCCCGGCCCTGTTGCTCCCGAACGGTCGGACGTCCTTCGTCTGCAGGCGGCGGACGGCGTGAGTTGCCATACTCAGGTGCTCCTGGGCGTGTTCGGACAGTTCCGGCGCAAGGGTGCGGCCGGGACGGGCGCTGGATCAGGACAGGCCGCTCCGGAGGCCGACCGGTAGCGAACCCGGGAACGGCACGGCGCGGCATCGACGGGGGAAGCGGAATCTGGGCGGCAAAGAGGAGACGACCAAGCGGGGCAGGCAAATACTATACCGCTTGCTGGCCGGAACGCAAAACCCCCGGCCAGCAAGCCGCGAAATGTGCCTGATTTACTTGATCGAAACCTTTGCCTTTGCCTCTTCCAGCTCCTTCTTGAGCTTCTCGGCGTCGGCCTTGGAGATACCCTCCTTGACCTTCGCCGGGCAGCCTTCGACGAGATCCTTGGCCTCCTTGAGGCCGAGGCCGGTCGCGGCACGCACGACCTTGATGACGCCGATCTTGTTGTCGCCGAAGTTCTCGAGCACGACGTCGAACTCGGTCTTCTCCGCGGCAGCTTCGCCAGCGCCGGCACCAGCCGCACCGCCAGCCGGGGCGGCCATCACGACCGCGCCGCCTGCGGCCGGCTTGATGCCGTGAACCTCGTCGAGGTAGTCGGAAAGCTCCTTGGCAGCTTTGAGGGTGAGACCGACGATCTTGTCGCCGAGCTCCTTGGTTTCCTTCGTGAACTCGCGGGTCGCTTCAGCCGTTGCCATCGCTCGAGATCCTTTCCCTTCCAAGGTGAACGGTCGCCTGCCCTCGAGTGGACGAGTGCGACCGCGATTGATTGTGTGCTGTCAGTTGCCGCCGTCGACCATGCACCGGCCGACGCGACGAGCCTTCCTGTTTACCATGAACATTTCCGGAGTGAAGCCCTCCCCGAAAAATTCGGGAAAAACCGCCCCCGTCAGGCGGCCGGCTCTCCCGAAGCCTTCTCCAACTCCTCCGCCCGGGATGCGATCTGGCCGGCCAGGGTGCCCCCCGCGGCGAGAATCTGCCCCGAAAGCCTGCCGCCGATCGACAAGATCTGGCCGGATAGGAGGGAGAGCTGCTCGGATCGGGTCGGCCACTTCGCCACCCGCTTCACGTCGGCGGACTCGAGCCGGCTGCCGTCGAGAGCCCCGCCACGGCACTCGAACCCCTCGAAGCCCTTCACGCTGGTGAGGCGATCGAGTTCCTTCGCAAGATCGACGACATCCTCGCCACCCCAGGCGATGGCCAGCATCCCCTCGGTGCTGGAAAAGGCCGGGGCCAGCGGCGTGCCCTCGGTCGCCCGGCGAGCGAGGCTGTTCTTGATGAGCTGCAGATGGATCCGCTTCTTTCGCAGCGTCTGGCGGAGCTGGGCCGTCTTGACGGCGTCGAGCTGGCCGACGCTCACGAGGATCACATCGCCGACGCCGGTGAGCCGGGTGCGGAGGTCGTCGACCAGCATGTTCTTGACGAGTTTGCTCATCGGTTCACGTGCCCCGTGACGGGGTCCTGGGAGGCGTTGGGGGTGTGGTTCAGGCGGCGACCATGACGCCGGGCGTCATCGTCGCGCAGATCGAGATGCTCTTCACATACTGGCCGCGGACGCTCGCCGGCGCCATGCCGACGACATGGTCGATGAACGCGCGGATGTTGTCGGCGAGTTTGGGGGCGTCGAAGCTCACCTTGCCCACCACGGCGTGCACGATGCCCGTGGGGTCGTTGCGGAATTCGACCTTCCCCGCCCGGTATTCGCCGACGGTCTTCTTGATGTCGGCCGTCACGGTGCCGGCGCGCGGGCTGGGCATCAGGCCACGCGGCCCGAGCACCTTGCCGAGCGGTCCGACGAGGCCCATCATGTCGGGAGCCGCGATGCAGACATCGAAGTCGGTCCAGCCCTCGCGGATCTTCTTGGCGAGTTCCTCGGCCCCCACCTCTTCGGCGCCGGCGGCACGGGCGTCGTCGGCGAGGTTGCCCTTGGCGAACACCACGACCCGCTTCGCCTTGCCGATGCCGTGGGGGAGCACGAGCGAGCCGCGGATGATCTGGTCGGCCTGCTTGGGGTCGATACCCAGCCGCATGTGGATCTCGACCGTCTGGTCGAACTTCGTGGGCGGGAACTTCTTCAGCACCGCCACCGCCTCGGCGATCGGCAGCGGGGCCTCGGTCTTGGGCTTCGTCTCGAGCATCTTTCGCATGCGCTTGCTGTCTGGCACGGTCTGGACTCCTTGAATTCGAACTCGTTGTCTGGGTGGTGTCGGTGGGTGTCGGGGCGGTGCTGTCCGTTCGGCGCGGGCGGTCAGCCCTCGACGGTGATCCCCATGCTCCGGGCGGTGCCCTCGATCATCCGTCGGGCGTGTTCGCCGTCGCGGGCGTTGAGGTCGGCGGTCTTGAGCCGCACGATCTCGTCGAGCTGCGACTTGGTGACCTTCCCGACCTTGTCCTTGTTGGGAACGCCCGAGCCCTTGGCGAGGCCGGCCGCCTTCTTGAGCAGGGCCGCCGCCGGCGGGCTCTTGGTGATGAACTCGAACGAGCGGTCGTTGTACACGGTGACCACGACCGGGATCGGCATGCCCGCGGCCTCGCGGGTGCGATCGTTGAACTGCTGAACGAACTGCCCGAGGTTGATGCCGAACCGGCCGAGCGACGTGCCCACCGGCGGCGCGGGGGTGGCCTGCCCACCCGGCACCTGGAACTTCGCCTGCCCGACCATCTGCTTCGCCATCGCTATCCCTTTCTGCCTGCCTGTGCTGTGTGTTCGTGATTCGTGTCGCGTGTCTCGTTGGCCCCGGTCACACGGCCTCGATCTGCCAGTATTCGATGTCGACCGGGGTGGAGCGACCGAAGATGCTGAGCATCACCGTGACCCGGCCGTTGGCCTCGTCGATCGTCTCGACCTCGCCCTCGAAGTTCTCGAACGTGCCCTCGTTGATCTTGACCCGGTCCCCCTTCTTGAAGTTGATCTTCAGGCGGGGCGTCTCGTCCGTCCGCTCCTCGTCCTTATGGAGGAGTTTGGCCACGTCCTGGGGCAGCATCGGGCTCGGCCGGCCGGCCGAGCCGGTGAAGTCGCCGATGCCCCCGGTCTCGCGGACGAGGTACCAGGTCTCGTCGTTGAGGATCATGTTGACGAGGATGTAGCCGGGGTACAGCTTGCGGGTCACGACCCGCTTCTTGCCCCCCTTGAAGTCGGTGACCTGCTCCTTGGGCACGATCACCTCGCCGAAGAACGGCTGCACGCCCTGGAGGGAGATCCTGCGAAGCAGGGCCTCACGGATCGAATCCTCACGGTTGCTCTGCACCTTGAGGATGTACCACTGCATGTCCCCCTTCGGAGCCGCCTTCTCCGCGACGACGACCTCCACGGGCCGTGCGTTCTCACCGCCGGCGAAGGGGTCGTCGAGTTCGGCGGGCGCGCCGTCGTCCTCGTCGTCGACGAGCGGTTCCGGCGCAGCGGCCTGCGCGGCCGTCGCGCCGGCTGAAGCCGGGAGGCTGTTCGGTTCCGCGGCGGCGGGTGCCACCGGGGATTCGCTTCCCTCATGTTCGAACGCAGCGGCCATGACGTGAACCTCGAAAACCGGCTAACCCCTCAGCACCGGGCGAAGGAGAAAGGCCCAAAAAAGATCATACCCAGCCAATATTGCCGACAGGGCGAAGATCAGAAAGATGATGACCGCCGAACTGCGGAACACCTCGTCCGCGGACGGCCAGGACACCTTTGCCATCTCCACCTCAACCGCGATCAGGAACTCGGCGAACGACGGGATGTTGACGATCCGCCAGCAGACCCAGAGGCCGATCGCGAGCAGCGCCGCGGGGAGGACGAACCGCAACAGGCCATAGTCGCTCCCAATCGTCGACAGTCCTCCGAACCAGACCGGCAGTTGGGCCGCGAGCTGCCAGGTGCCGATGCCGATGATCGCGGCCAGGGCGGCGAACGTGAACTGCCGCGCCATCCGACCCTGGGTTCGCTTGTAGACGTCGGCCCGGAAGAACTCCCCGATGAGAGATCCGCGGTTCAACCGATTTTCAGATGTGATGCCTGCCATGTCCTGCTCGTGATTCGTCCGTGACTCGCTCTGTCCTGCTCGTGTCCTGCTTGCTGCCCGCCGCCGATCACCGCCCAGCACTCGGTCCACCACCACGTCCACCACCCGCATCACGACCCACCGCCCGCACGCGGGTCGCGACGCGCCTTACGGCGCGCCGCGACCCACGCGTGCAGGGGCGGCGGGGATCGAACTCGCAACCTCTGGTTTTGGAGACCAGCGCTCTGCCAGTTGAGCTACGCCCCTGTGGCGCCGGGGCCCCGCGGGCGGGAGCCCCTCAGCCGAACGACTTGTGCATGCCGTGTCGAATCCACCTCGCCTCGTGGGTACAGCGCGGGACCTTCCCGCTCAGTCGAGGATCTTCGTGACGACGCCAGAGCCGACCGTCTTGCCACCCTCGCGGATGGCGAACCGGACGCCGTCGTCCATGGCGATCGGCACCATCAGCTCGACCTCCATCTTGACGTTGTCGCCGGGAGACACCATCTCCACGCCGCTGAGGAGCTTCGTCGAGCCGGTGACGTCCGTGGTGCGGAAGTAGAACTGCGGACGGTAGCCCGCGAAGAACGGCGTGTGCCGCCCCCCTTCCTCCTTCGACAGCACGTACACCTCGCACTCGAACTTCCTGTGGGGCTTGATCGACCCCGGCTTGGCGAGCACCTGGCCGCGCTCGATGCCCTCGCGGGCCACGCCGCGGAGCAGGCAGCCGACGTTGTCGCCGGCCTGTCCCCTGTCGAGCAGCTTCTTGAACATCTCGACTCCCGTGACGGTGGTCTTCTCGGCCTTTTCCTTGAGGCCGATGATCTCCACTTCGTCGCCCACCTTCACTTCGCCGCGCTCGATACGGCCCGTGGCCACGGTGCCGCGGCCTTCGATCGAGAACACGTCCTCGATCGCCATCAGGAACGGCTTGTCGAGCTCGCGGACGGGCTCGGGGATGTAGCTGTCCACCGCCGCGAGCAGATCGGCGATGCACTTGTTCTTTGCCGGATCGGCCGGGCTGTCGTAGGCCGGCTTGCCCGCCCCGCGGATGATCGGCACATCGTCGCCGGGGAATCCGTACTTCGTCAGCAGTTCGCGGATCTCCATCTCGACGAGGTCGAGGAGTTCCGGATCGTCGACGAGATCGACCTTGTTGAGAAACACCACCAGCGCCGGCACACCGACCTGCTTGGCCAGAAGGATGTGCTCCCGCGTCTGCGGCATGGGGCCGTCGGCAGCGCTGACCACGAGGATTGCCCCGTCCATCTGGGCGGCACCGGTGATCATGTTCTTGATGAAGTCGGCGTGACCGGGGCAGTCGATGTGGGCGTAGTGCCGCTTTTCGGTTTCGTACTCCACGTGGCTGACCGCGATCGTGACGGTCTTCGTCTCGTCGCGGACGGTACCACCCTTGGCGATGTCGGCGTAGCTCTTGGCGACGGCCAGGTTCTTGGCCGCCTGCACCGCCACGAGGGCACCGGTGAGGGTGGTCTTTCCGTGGTCGATGTGCCCGATCGTTCCGACGTTGACGTGCGGCTTGCTCCGCGTGAACGTGTCCTTGGCCATGCTCTCTCCTGTGTGCTCCTCGGAAGTGAAAAACCGAACTGGTTGCTGGTGCTCGTCGTGCGTGCCCGATTGGGCGTTGATCCTACTCGAACCGCGGGCCTTTCGGACCCGCGGAGAAGCTGCTGATGGGACTTGAACCCATGACCTCGTCCTTACCAAGGACGCGCTCTACCAACTGAGCTACAGCAGCGAATTGCCTGCGGTTGCAGAGGCCATGGGTTGTGGTGGTGTTTCTATGTGGTGCGTTGCGGGCGGTGTGTTGGGGACGTCGGTGCGGAAGCGGGACGGGCCTCGAAGCGGGTGAAGGGAATCGAACCCTCGTCTTTAGCTTGGAAGGCTATTGCTCTACCATTGAGCTACACCCGCGTTCTCGCAGCGGTTTCGGCGAGGGTGGCATGCGGCACGGAGTGCCCCATGCTTCGGCAAACCCGACGGGGAGGGATGAGACTGGGGAGTGCAGGATTCGAACCTGCGAAGGCATAGCCATCAGATTTACAGTCTGACCCCTTTGACCGCTCGGGAAACTCCCCTGCTGATGTGGTGCGTGCTCCTGTCTGGAACGGATGTATTGATGCTAGCGAACGCGTCGGCGCGAATCCGTCCGGGCCGCGCGACGTCGGCCCGGGGCCGCGTCGCCATGCTGAGCTAGCGGCGGGAGTTGAACCCGCAACCTGCTGATTACAAATCAGCTGCTCTGCCAATTGAGCTACGCTAGCGGCCGGTCGAAACCGCGAAACCTTGAAGTGTACGGATTCAGGGTTCCCATGCAAGACGGCCCTTTGTTTCGGCCAAAATGCCCTGCCGACGCCCGTTGGACCGGACGGTTCCCGCCCTCAGTTCAACAGCAGTTCCAGCATCGAGAAGTCGTCGTTGAAGTCGTCTCGGCCGGAAATGCCCCGGATCCGCCGCAGCAGGGCGTCGATCCGGCCATCCGGCCCGGCCTGGCTTGCCGCGGCTGCGGGCGTTCCGGGAGGAAGTGCGAAGGTGGCGAGAAACTCGCTGAACGCCCACATGCTCCCGTCCGGCCGGCTGATCTCGAAGGCGCCGTCGCTGTAGACGTAGAGGCTCGCGCCAGGTGGCACGACCACCGCGGCGGAGTCGAATTCCAGGCCGTCCACGGCACCGATCAGGGGCCCGTCGGAGTCGAGCAGTGCGGGCTTTCCCCCGTCGCCCGGGAGGAGCAGCGCCGGCGGGTGGCCTCCCCCCGCCCAGCGCAGGGTCCGGTCTGACAGCCGGTACACCCCGTACCAGATGGTGAAGAACATGTCGTTCTGGCGTTCCATCGGGAACGCCTTGTTGAGCGCCGCCAGCACCGCCCCCGGGTCGTGGAAGTCGGTCTGCGCAAGCGCCTCGCTGCGGATCGCGTTGAGGGCCGATACCGAGAGCAGCGCCGCACCCACGCCGTGGCCGCAGACGTCGAGGAGGTAGACGGCGAAGTGGTCGTCATCGAGCGCGTGGTAGCCGAAGGCGTCGCCACCGAGGGCGGCCGAGGGGATGAACCGCCAGTCGGCGCGGATGCCCGCCGCGTCGCACGGCGCCGGCAGCAGGCTGCGGACGTAGCTGGCCGCCGTGGCGAGGTCGTTGGCCAGCACCTGCTGACTGGCCTGGAGGGCGGCGAAGGCCTCGTTGCGCTCCTGGAGGGCGATGTAGCCCCGGGAATGGTGCCGCAGCCGGGCAATGAGTTCGAGCCTGTCGGGGAGCTTGACGATGTAGTCGTTCGCCCCGAGGGCGAAGGCCTCCGCCTTGACCGCCGCCTCCTCCTTGGTCGAGAGCACGATGATCGGCACGTCGGCGAACCGCTGGTCGGCTCGGAAGCTGCGGACGAGGTCGAGCCCCTCGATCTCCGGCATGACGAGATCCTGGAGGATCACGCTCGGCCCCACGGCGGCCGCCATGTCGAGAGCCGCCGGAGCGTCGCGGCAGTAGTGCAGGGCGATCCCCTCCTCGCCGGCCAGCATTCGCCGCACGGCCTCGCCGATGATCGGCTGGTCATCGACCAGAAGCACGGTGACGCCGCGGGGGACGGGGTGGGCGGGTGCGGTCATTGGTCTCGCTGATGGGAACGTGCAGGATAGCCGGCGCTGCGTGCCGGCGGCAACGCCCGGTCCCTCGGCCCCGGCCATGACCGCGTTCAGGCCGGCTCACTTCCGCGGTCCGCGCCGTCACCGTCCGCGACCATGGCCGCGTGACAGGGGGCGACGAGCTGCCGCGACGGTGGCGGCCCACCAGTCGTCGGGACGCTGCTCGCGCAGCAGCCGGACTGCGGGTAGTGGGTGTCGTAGGGAGCGAAGTGCGACGCCAGGCACTCCCCCTCCGGGCCGTAGAGCGAGGCCTTCATCCCCCCGGTGCCGAGGTCGTAGGCGATGACGTTCATGGGGCGTTCTGCAGGACGGCGAGGATGTCGCCGCGGGTCATGACCGGATTGCAGGCCAGGTTGCCATCCGCACCGAACGACACCTTCGCCTGCGGCCCGGGTCGCGGTAGTTCACGAGCAGCGCGTGCTTGCCGAGGTCGGCGGTCTCGAAGGTGCCGGCACGGTGTCAGCGTATGCGGCGGTCGGGCATCAGGCGGGCCGAACGGATCCCGGCGCGGCCCGGCCCGCCGCCGGCAACCGGCGCAGCGCCCCGAGCAGCAGGGGCGCCGCGATCGATACCACGGCGAGCGCCACCAGCCCATTGACGTCACCCCCCGGCATGCATGCGTTGCCGAAATCATGCAGTGCTTCCGCCGCCGTCGGCCCGGTCAGCGGCCGGTGACGCATCACGCCCAGCCAGATCAGGAGCGGCTGGAGAAAACCGCAGACCATGATGCCGCAGGTGGGCGGATCGATGTGGGAGTCGCCGTGGGCGGTGAACTGGAAGGCGAGGATCTCGCAGGCAAAGCCGGCGAGGATCGCGAACGCCAGCCCCCAGGCGACGTTGCCCGTCGCCGCCACCGCGAAGAAGGCGCAGATCGCGAAGTGATGGCCGGCGATGACCGACTGCCCGAGGATCATGAACAGAAACAGCACGCACATCAGCCCGAACACGAGCAGGTGGGTCTGTGGATTGACGTAGGCCAGGAACGCGCTCGGCAGGCCGACGGCGACGGTGATGAGGAGGATCTGCAGCGGATCATGCTGCCAGGGGAGCCAGCATGCGTCGGCGTTGCCGGCCCAGCGGTTGACCCCCGGGGCCACCGTCCCGAACAGTCCCGTCCGGCCCAGCAGCACACGGCCGATCATCGACGCCACGGCCACGCCGCAGGCGACCGTGTTGCTCGATGCGACCGCCGTGCCGTCCGCCAGCACGTAGGACGGCAGCAGCCAGAACAGCCACGTCATGACCGCGCCGCATACCCCGCCGATGCCCCCGACGAGGAGTACGTCGGGCCGGTTGAGGGCCACGAGCGGCTTGCAGATGTCGCGGCCATTGTGAAAGCCGGCGTGGTAGCGGGCGTAGACCGCGGCCCAGCAGCCGCCGACGAACGCCGTCTGCGGCCCGAGCAAGGGGCCCCAGGTCACCCAGCCGTCGATCGTGCCTCCCGTCGCGGACGCTCCGGCGAGCATGCACAGCGACGCGGCGATGGCGGCCACGCCGCAGAGCACGAACGAGCACAGGGCACCCACCGCGGCACCGAACACGCCGCCGCAGAATGCCAGGATCAGCCAGACGAGGATGGCGTTCGGATCAAGCGTCCACATCGGTCGGACCTCCGCAGGGGTCAGGGTCGCGGGCCGAGCGACCGCCCCGCCCTTCGCCGAGCTACCATTTTGCCTGCCGGCGTCTTGTTGGCAATCACGCGACGCCGGCGGGGAGTTGCACGTTCGGGCCCGCCGCCGTTGAATCAAGGGATCGTCCGAGCCCGATCCCTGCCCGCTTCGAGGTGGTTTCATGGCCCCAGCGCCACGCCAGCCGACTCCCAGCAAACCCGCCGGCAAGCGGTCCGTCGCCCGTGCGGCCGAGCAGGCCGGAGTGCCCTCCGCCATCGAGGGACTCGGTGTCTTCTACCTCGGGCAACGGATCAACGAGCCCGCGGGCGGACCGACCGCCGAACCGGTGCTCGTCGATGCCAAGCGGTTCACGACTCACGCCGTCTGCGTCGGCATGACCGGCAGCGGCAAGACCGGCCTGCTCATCAGCCTGATCGAGGAGGCCGCGCTCGACGGCATCCCCACGCTGGTCATCGATCCCAAGGGGGACCTGGCCAACGTCCTGCTCTCGTTTCCCGACCTCGCCCCCGCCGACTTCCTCCCCTGGCTCGAGCCCGACGCCGCCAAGCGTGAGGGCATCTCGCTCGAGGATCTCGCGGCCCGGACCGCCAGCAAGTGGGCCAGCGGCCTCGCCGCCAGCGGGCAGTCGGGCGAGCGGATCCGCCGGCTTCACGAGGCCGCCGACATGGCGGTGTTCACGCCCGGCAGCCGCTCGGGACGGCCGCTGGCGATGCTCGGCAGCCTCGATCCACCCGACACAGAGGCCACCGACCCGGAGATCCGCCGCGAGCGGATCGAGTCGCTCGTCTCCGGCATCCTGGCATTGGTCGGCATCGATGCCGAGCCGGGCAACAGCCGCGAGCACGTCCTCCTCTCGGCGATCGTCGACGCCCTGTGGAAGGCGGGCACGAAGGTCGATTTTGGCGCCCTCGTGCGGGCCATCCCCGCGCCCCCGATCGAGCGGGTCGGTTTCCTCGACCTGGAAAACTTCTACCCCGCCGGCGACCGTTTTCAACTGGCCAGCCGGCTCAACACCGTGGCCGCCGCCCCGGGCTTCGAGGCCTGGCTCGACGGCGAGCCACTCGACGTCGGCCGGCTGCTCTGGACCCCCGCGGGCAAGCCGCGGGTCGCCGTCGTCTCCATCGCCCACCTCTCCGACCCGCAGCGGATGGCGTTCGTCACGCTCCTCGCCGGCGCCGCCGTGTCGTGGATGCGGTCGCAGGGGGGCACGTCGTCACTCCGCGCCATGTTCCTCATGGACGAGGTCTTCGGCTACCTGCCGCCGACCGCCAATCCACCGAGCAAGACGCCGATCCTCACGCTCCTCAAGCAGGCCCGCGCCTACGGGCTGGGCGTCGTGCTCGCCACGCAGAACCCCGTCGATCTCGACTACAAGGGGCTTTCCAACGCCGGCCTGTGGTTCCTCGGCCGGCTGCAGACGGCCCGCGACAAGGCCCGCGTGCTCGACGGCCTCGAGGGGGCGGCCGCGTCGGCGGGGGGCACGTTCGATCGCGGCCGGCTCGACCGGCTGCTCTCCGGGCTCGAGCAGCGCCGGTTCCTCATGCACAGCGTGCATGGCGACGAGGAGACGCTGTTCCAGACCCGCTGGACGATGTCCTACCTGCGCGGGCCGCTGTTGCGCGAGGAGATCCGCCGGCTCACGGCGGCGTCGTCGGCTGCCGGTGCGCCTGCCGCGACCGGGCCGACGATGGCCGCGGCGGAGGGACCATCCCGGCCCGGCATGCAGGCGCCGGCCGGCGGCCCGCGGCCGATCCTGCCCCCGGGGGTGCGCGAGGTGTTTCTCGCACCCGAGTCGGTCGTGTCGGCCGCCACGCCGGTGTACTACCGGCCGGCGATCCTCGGCCGGGCCCGGGTGCGGTACGCCCGGCCCGCGGCGCGGATCGAGGTCGATCGGGAGGTAATCTGCCTGGCCCCCGCCGGCGACTCGCTCGGCGAGTCGGCCTGGGAGGCGGCGGAGCAGCTCGCGCAGCCGCCGCGGGTCGAGCCCGGCTCGCGGACGGGCTCGTTCGCACCGGTGCCGGCGGCCCTCACGGGCCCGCGCGGCTACGCGACCCTCGCCACGGCGCTCAAGAGCCACCTCGGCCGCAGTTCGCGGATCTCGGTCTGGCACGCGCCGGCCATCGACGCCTATTCGCGCCCCGACGAGACGGAAGGCGAGTTTCGCGCCCGCATCGCCCATCGCGTCAAGGAGTGGCGCGACGAGCGGATCGAGGCGCTGCGTGCCCGGCATGCCGCCAAGCTGGCGAGCCTTGCCGACCGCATCGACCGCGCCCGGCAGAAGGTTGAGCGGGAGAAGGCCGAGGCCAAGAACCAGTCGCTGCAGACCTACGTCTCGATCGGCTCGGCCGTCCTCGGCGCCCTGCTCGGCCGGAAGAAGGCGTCGGCCACGAACATCGGCCGGGCGGCGACGTCGATGCGGTCGGCGAGCCGTGCCGCCCGGCAGCAGGCCGACGTGGCCCATGCCGAGGAGAGCCTGTCGGTTCTCGAGGAGCGGCGCGTGCAGCTCGAGGAGGAGATCGACCGCGAGCTGGAGCAGATCCGGCTCGAGGCCAGCCCCGAGGCGGTCGCCGTCGAGGAGATCGAGATCCCGGCGAAGAAGACCGACATCACCGTGGACGACGTCGTCCTCGCCTGGGTGCCGGAGGCCCCCGCGGCGACCCCGCAGGCGGAGCGCACGCCGTGGGCCTGATCCGTGAGATCGTGCTCGTCGACTGCCCCGACGAGGTCGGCCTGATCCATCGGATCACCGGCGTCCTCCAGGATCGGGGACTGAACATCGAGAGCAATCACGAGTTCGTGGACGCGGCGACGCGGCACTTCTTCTTCCGCGCCGAGGTGACGCAGGCCGCCCCACCGACGGCTGGCGGACCGCTGGCGGCCGGTCTGGCCCGGGTGCTGCCGGCGACCGCCCGGATCCGCGTGACCCGCGTCGACCGGCGGCCGATCGTGGTCTGCGCCACCCGCGAGCCGCACTGCGTCGGCGAGCTCCTGCTGCTCGACGCGATCGGCGAATTGCCGGGGCGGATCGCGGCCGTCGTCTCCAATCACGACCTGCTCCGCGGGCTCGTCGAGCGGTTCGGGGTCGCGTTTCACCACGTGCCCGTTCTCGGCGACGACCGCGAGGCCCATGAGGCCGCGCTGACCGCGGCCATCGATGCCCATGCGCCCGAGTACGTCGTCCTCGCCCGCTACATGCGGGTGCTCTCCGAACCGTTCATCGCCCGCTACCCGGAGCGGATCGTCAACATCCACCACTCGTTCCTGCCGGCGTTCGCCGGCGCGAGTCCCTACCGGCAGGCCTTCGCCCGGGGCGTGAAGCTGATCGGGGCCACGGCACACTTCGTGACCGCGGAGCTCGATGCCGGGCCGATCATCGCCCAGGACGTGATCCCGGTCGATCACGCGTTCACGGCCGAGCGGATGGCCCAGGCGGGCAGCGACGTCGAGAAGCTCGTCCTCGCCCGCGCCGTGCGGCTGGTGCTCGAGGAGCGGGTCTTCCTTCACGGCGGCCGGACGGTGGTCTTCGGCTGACGGCTGGCGTCAGGGCGTGCCGAACTGGATGTCCGGCTCGATGCGGCCCGCCTGCGGGGCGGGGGCCGGAATTGCCTCGACCGTGCCGACGGGCGGGCCGGCCGGCTGTGGCGCGACGGCAGCGGGCGCCGCCTGGTGCGGAGCCGGAACGACGAGTGGCGCTGGGTGCGCCGGCTCCGCCGACGTCGGCGCGGCAACCAGCGGCACGCCGGGCACCGGCACGAGCACGGCGACCGGCTGGACGAGCGACTTCCGCCACGGCCGCAGCGGCCGCGAGGCGACGACGGGCACCGCGCCGGGCAGGGGCACGACCACGGCCGGTGCCGGCATGGCCGTCGGCACGGGCACAACGATCACTCCCCGCCGGGCGAGGCGGCGTGCGGGGGAAGCCGAGGTGGAACCGGGCATCGCGACGGCGATCACCGTCACGAGCAGCGAAGGGAGAGCGAGCCGGCGGGCAGCGATCATCGATACCTCCTCGACCACGAGACATCGGGCAACGCCGGGATGCGATGCTCGCGACTATACGCCGCGGTGCCGATCAGTGCCAGGAAATGACCGGCTCTGGCGGTCCGCGCCCGATGCCCACCCCCACCCGTCGATGGCCGGCTGCCGGTCAGCGGCCGGCGCGGGGCGTGGGCGGACCTTCGTGCGAGGCGGGCACGACCCCCTGGCCACCGGCTGTCGGAGCGGCCGGCGGCCCGCGCCGGCTGCCGGCCCGTGGCTTGTCCAGTTCGGCCGCTTCCGCGGGCGTGAGCTTGGTCTTCGGCATGCCGGCCGCGGTTGCGGCCGGCCCGGCGGCCGGCTGCGACGGCGACTGGCTCGTGCCGGCGAGGAGGTTGTCGATCGCGGCGGACTCGCGAAGGTGCGTGAACCTGCGGCCCATCTCGATCCGCTGCTTTTTCTCGAGGATGTCGGCGTGGAGTTCGTCGCGGACCTCGTCTCGGGTCACCTTCAGGGGCTCCGTGTAGCTCTCGCAGAACAGCACCATGAACCGGTCCGCCACCTGGACCACGCCCGACAGTTCGCCCGGCTTGAGCGCGAACGCCTCGCGCTCCAGCGCCGGCTGTCCGCCCCAGCGGCGGATCGGCGGCACCTCGCCGCGCAAGGCCTTTGTCGTGGGATCGACCGAGTAGGCCGCCGCCAGGTTGCCGACGTTGTCCAGCGTCGGATTCTTGCGGGCCAGTTGCCAGACCTCCTGGGCTCGACGCTGGTTGTCGAGGACGATCACCCGGCACTTGGACCGCGGGCCGAAGGTCGAGGTGAAGGCCTTGTCGAGGTCCTCCTCGAGCACGGGCACGCTGCCGACGAGTTTCTTCAGCGCCACCGTCGGCCAGACGATGTCGTTCAAGTAGTGCTGCAGCGGCACCTTTTCCTCCCGGGTCACGTGCCGCAGCCAGGCAGCCGCGTCCGGCCGGCCGTCGGAGGTGCGAAAGCCCTGCGTCTCGGCCGCCCGAGCGATCTCGGCATCGACGTCGGCCTGGGCCACGACCCGCTGCTCGCGCCGCAGGGCCTGCTCCAAGAGCGTCCGCGTGATGAGGATCTCGAGGACGTCGGCGCCGTGCCGTTCGAGGCTGGCGGCCCGCACCTGCTCCAGCGGAACGGGCTGGCCATTGACCCTGGCGGCCATGCCGGGGTCGGCGGCCGCACGGTCCGGATCGTTCATCACGTTCTCCACCCGGGCCGCATCCTGGAGTTTGCGGAAGAACTCCGTCGATGCCTGGCGGCTGCGGGCCTCGCGGAGTTCCTCCACGAGCCGCGGCCGGACGTCGGCCGGGCGGACGTCGGCGGCCGGCAGGTGCCCCTCGCACTTGATGACGATGAACTGGTCGGCCACCTGGACGACCTCCGAGATCTCCCCGACCGCGAGCCGGAAGGCCGCCTGGTCGAACCGTGGCTCGCCCGAGTGGAGCTTGATCGGCTGGACCCAGCCGTCCGTGCTGGCACTCCCGACGTCCACCGAATGCCGCCGGGCGAGCACGGGAAAATCCTCCGGCTTGGCCAGCGCCCGGGCGCGGAGGTCCTCGGCCTCGCGCCGCGTCCGGGTCACGATGATCCGCGCCTTGACGGCCGGCCCGAACTGTTTCTCGAACGCCGCTTCGACCTCCTCCGCGGTCGGCTCGGCCGCCCCGTGGGCCAGCCCGCGCAAGGCGAGCATCGGCCAGACGATGTCGTCGGCGTACTGCCGGACGGTCACGCCGCGCTCGCGCTGGATCAGTTCCAGGTACTTGTCCCGCGGCACGTTGAACCGCCGTGCCAGCGACTCGATCTCGGCATCCACGTCCTGCCGTGTCACATGCACGCCCGCCTGTCCGCAGGCCTGCTCGATGACCCGCCGGTTGACGATCGATTCGAGCACCGCGCTGCCATGCCGGGCGAGGCATTCGCCGGCCAGTTGGTCGCTCGTGATCTCGGTGCCGTTGACGATCGCCGCCAGCTTCGCCGGCGCCGCGCCGGCGGCCGGCGGCGCGGCACGATCCGGCGCGGGAGGCAGGGCGTCGGCCTCACGACCGCCGGCGAGGAGACGCCAGCCGATGCAGGCACCCACGACCGCCAGCGCGAGTCCGACCTCGCGGGCGTAGTTCCAGCCGAATCCCCTTCGCAGCATCGCGTTGCCCTCCCTGGCACGACATGGTGGGCGGCACCTATGGACCGCCGCCAGCGGGGAGAAATAGGGGGTTCGGGCGCCGGGATCAAGAGGAGCTCCGGGACAATCCGAACCGGCCAGCAGCGGGCGGACGAGCGGTCCGGCATGCGCACCCTTTCTCCCCGCTCGGGCTTCGATTACCCTGACGAATTCGTCCTCTCTCCCGCCGGGCCACCAATGCCCCCAGCTCCTCTGCCTTCCGCCGGCGAACCGGACGTGCCGGCCTGCCTCGCGGTCCTCGGCCTGCGGCCGCCGCTGACGATAGAGGACGTCAAGCAGGCCTACCTCGCCAAGGCCGTCACGGCGCATCCCGACCGCGGCGGCAGCCCCGAGCAGTTCATCCGCCTGCAGAAGGCCTTCGAGGAGGCGAACGAATACGTCAAGTTCAAGGCCAGCAAACTCGAATGGCTGGCCTCCAAGGTGGAGGCCTATGCCGAGCAGCAGGAGATCGCCAGCGCCGCGATCGAGCGCGGCGGTGCGATCGAAATGGAGGAGACCGACTGGCTGCGGAAGTCGTTCGGCGAGGACTTCGGGCACGTGGCCGACAAACTCGTGGCCGTGCGGCTGCGCGGCCCGCAGGCGGACGACGTGTTCGCCATCCTCCTCGGCTTCCGCGCCGAGTCGCTCAAGGACCTCGCCCTGCTCGACCTCGCCGGGGGAACGATCACCGACGAAGGGCTGCTGCAATTGAAGGGGCTCAAGGGCCTGCGGCATCTCGATCTGCGCGGCACGGCCGTCAGCCGGCTCGCCGCCGACGTGCCGCAGTGGTTCGAGCGTCTCGAGTACCTCGGCCTGCCGAAGGGCGCTGTCGGCCTGTTTGGCCGGCTGGGAATGCCCCGACGGGTGACGCTCGAACTGGGCGACGCCCCGGCATCGTGACGGGGTCGCGACCGCCCCGCACGCGGCTCACTCCGGAAACAGTCGCGTCGACAGGTACCGTTCCCCGAGGTCGGGGAGCACCACCACGACGAGCTTCCCCGCGTTCTCGGGGCGGCGGGCCACCTGCAACGCGCCCCAGGCCGCGGCGCCGCAGGAGATGCCGCACATCAGCCCCTCGCGCTTGGCGAGTTGCCGCGCGGTTTCCATCGCGTCCTCGTCGTCCACCTTCAGCACCTCGTCGATGACGTCGAGGTTGAGGATGTCGGGGATGAAGCCGGCGCCGATCCCCTGGATCGTGTGCCGGCCCGGCTTGATCGGCTGGCCGGCGAGCTTCTGCGAGATCACCGGGCTGTTGGCTGGCTCGACCGCCACGACCTTGAGGTCCGGCTTACGGCTCTTGAGCACCTCCCCCACGCCGGTGATCGTGCCACCGGTGCCGACGCCGCACACGACGACGTCCACCCGCCCCTCGGTGTCGGTCCAGATCTCCTCGGCGGTGGTCCGCCGGTGGATCTCGGGATTGGCCGGGTTCTTGAACTGCTGGGGCATGAAGAACTGGCCGCTGGAGACGGCAATCTCCTCGGCGTGCCGGACGGCGCCCGGCATCCCCTCGGCGGCGGGCGTGAGCACGAGTTCGGCGCCGAGCGCCTTGAGCATCCGCCGGCGCTCGAGGCTCATGCTCTCCGGCATCGTGACACGGAGTTTGTAACCACGAGCGGCGCAGACGTAGGCCAGGCCGATGCCGGTGTTGCCGCTGGTGGGCTCGATGACGATCGTGTCGGGGCCGATGCGGCCCTCGCGCTCCGCGGCGTCGATCATCGCGCAGGCGATCCGGTCCTTGACGCTCCACAACGGGTTCATGTTTTCGATCTTGCCGGCGACCGTGGCCACGCAGCCGTCGGTCACCCGGCGCAGGCGGACGAGCGGCGTCCTGCCGATGCACTGCGTGATGTCGTCGCGAATGCCCGCCGGAAGGCCTGCCGTCACCATCGTTCACTCTCCCCGGAGTCGCGGAATCGTCATCCTTGGCATTATCGGCAGAGTCGGACGAAGCCTTGAGATATTTTACGAGCGACGCACGGCGTCCGTCGGTTGGTCGCCGAGGCGTAGGCACCGGCGGGTCGGATCTTCCACTACCACGGTCAGCGCTGGCGATTCCACAGGCGCCGGAGCGCCCGATAGAGAATTGGCGGCGTCACGTCCTTCAGAAGACCGCCGCTGGCGGCGCGAACGAACCGGGTTCCCAGCGGCGCCGATTCACCGGGGCGGGAGCGAAAGATCGTGTTGTGTGTTCCGGCCTGCCCGGCACCGCCGTGGACGTCGTTCTTGTAGTAATACAGCGCCACGGAATTGCGTTGCAGGGCCGGCGGGCAGCGCAGCGGCTCGGGCTGCCCGTGGTAGCTCCTGTCGGTCGTCGAGAAGATCACGCAGCGATTGAAGACCGGAAGGACTTTGCCGAGGCATGTCGTCGCCGTCGCATCCCAGAGCTCAAAGTGGCCGCCGTACTCCTCGCGCCACTCGGGCGTCAGATACAGAATCAGGTTGATTCGCCGCAGCAGTTGGTAGCAGGGGTGATGGCTGTAGTCGATGTGGACGCTGAGTTTGCCCGCGGTGTGGGTCTGGTGAATGCCGCCGCCGACGAGCCGCGGATCGGAAATCAGGCTGTCGATTCCGGACAACTCCTCGATGAACTCGATCATCGTGTGTGAGTTCAACTCGTGAATCAATCGGCGAATGCCCGGCGGGAGCGTGCCTTCGTGCCGCAGGCTCGACTTGCCCCGCTGATCGTCGGTCGGCAATCGATTCCAGACGCGGGCATCGTCGGGCCGCGGGAAGTCCGCTGCCATCGCTGCCGCGACCTCCGGCGGCAAGAAATCGTCGATCACGACGTGCGGGTACGGCTCGGCTTTCTGGTACTGCTGAGCCAAGCCCGGCAATTTCGTCTTCAGCGCCTCGACTGTCGCCACGATGCTCCAGTCGGAGGGCAAGGCGGGCGTCGCGGTGATGCCGGGCAATGACTGACGCAGGACTTCCATGGCAGAACCCGAACTGGGCGGCCCGCGAGCGGCGGCCGTGAAGAAAAACCTCAGCGTTCGCGGGCGGCATGCATTGTGCGCGGCCGACCGGGGCGATGTCCAATCGTCATGCTGGACCGACGGTGACACCGCCTGCCGCTCTCGGACAACCGTGCATCGCTGTATCGGCGAGCCGGTAGCCTCCACGATACGTCAATGCGGCGCCGGACCATCCCCTCAAAGGACGAACCAGCCGTCGTCCGCCGGGGGCGTGAGCGCCGTCGCCCCGACCTCGGTCGTCGGATCGTCGATGCGATGGACCTTCACCTGCCCGGCCGAGACAGAATACAGGAACTCGCCGATCCGCAGGCTGCGCCGCACGGGATCGGCATGGACGATCTGGCCGAGGTTCGCAAAACCGCCCGCGCCGTCGAGGTCGACGCGGAACACGACCAGCCCGTGGCTCCCCTCCCACCACGCCCCCTGCTGCACCGGCAGGGCGAGGATCCGCTGGCTGGCGAACCAGCCCAGGGCATGGTGATCCCAGAGCGCCTCCGACCACGACTCCCAGCCGTCGCCCGCGAACGTGTGGGTGGCTGTGCGACGCGGATTCGCCGGATCGCCGACGTCGAAGACGGAGAGCTGCAGCCCGAGGATCCGGCCGCTGGTCGGATCGACGTCGCGGCCGATGCCGAGGAGCCGCGTGGCGTCGAGCGGGTGGAGGTAGGTGGAGAAGCCCGGCACCTTGAGTTCACCGACCACCCGCGGGGCGGTGGGCGTGGAGAGGTCGATCACGAACAGCGGGTCGACCTCCCGGAACGTGCTGACGTAGCCGACCGCGCTGGCGAATCGGACCGAGAAGATCCGCTCGCCGCGGGCGAGGCCCGTCACGCTGCCGATCGTCTGCAGGTTGCCTGCAGCCGCCTCCATCACGTACACGCCGCTGCTGGCGGCGTCGCCGAACCCGTCGGTCGTGGCCACGCGCAGCAGCCCGGAACCGGTCTCGTCGAGCGAGAACTGGTTGAGCGTCATGCCGGGCACCGACCCCATGGCGACGAGCGGGGCCTCGACCTGCTGGAGGTCGAACTTGTAGATGTTGGTGCTTGCGGCGGCGTCGGTCACGTCCCACCACGAGCCCCAGTGGGTCGCCGAGATGAACAGGCTCGACGTCGAGGCGTAGATGGAACCCGATATGCCGCCGACCGAGGTCACGGCCTCCGGTCCGGCGACGTCGTCCCCCGTCTCGAAGGACACCACCGACAGGATCGCCGCATCGGTGCCCTCGATGGGCAGGTAGGTGTTGCCGGCCGTGAGGAGCGGGCCGGCGGATTCGGCGCCGTCGTGCGCCGTCGTGCTGAAGCGTGGCAGGGCCGTGGCCTCCCAGGCCGCGTCGAGCCGGGCGAGGTAGGCGGCCTTGTCCTCGAAAATGAAGCGGCTGCCGTCGCCGGGATCACCGGGCCAGATCGGCGGCATGATCGGCATGATGTCCACCACGGCAGCCGCCGCCGTGGCAGCCGCCGCCACGGGCGTCGCCGTCGGCGGGATCGCGATCCGTGCCGGGACGGGGATGTCGAAGCTGTCCTGGGTGACGACCAGCACCCGTCCCGCGATCGACCGGGCGTCGACGAGCCAGCCGTCGAGTCGGGTGGTCTCGAGGATCAGCGGCGCGGCGGGAGCCGACACGTCGATCACCGAGACGATCACGCTCGACCGCCACGACCCTCCCCACCAGCCGAGCCGGTCGGCGGCGACGATGGCGTCGCCGCCGGGTCCGAAGCCGCTCTCCTGGGAGATCACGGTGAGTCGCGTGCCGTCGAGGAACAGCGCCTGCTCCCGGCCCGGCGTGGTGACGTGGCTGACGCGGCCGACCGACGCGGCCGGCAGGGCGCCGACGATGTCGACGCCGTCGCCGGCGAGCACGTACAGGTGCCGGCCGTCGGTCTTGACCATGTCCCCTTCGTCGACGCCATCGACCTGGTTGTTGGTGCCGGAGAAGTCGCCCCCCTGCATGGTGCCCGGGCCGGCACCGGCCTGGCCGCCGCCCTGCGTGTCGTTCATCACGTGCATCCAGGAGCCCCCGGGGAGGGCTTCCGTGCCCAGCAGGCCGCCCCATTGGGCCATGGCGGTTTCGATGTACCGCGACTTGACCAGTGCCATGTCGTCGATGCGCTGCAGCGGGTTCGTCGACTCGTTGCCGATGAGCTGCTCGCTGGTCGCGAGCGACACCCGATCGACCCCCTTCGTGCCGAAGAACCTGTCCACGCCCGCACCGCCATTGAGCAGGTTGCGGCCTGCGCCGGCGCGGAGCGTGTCGGCCCCCGCCTCACCATACAGGGCGTCGTTCCCCGCACCACCGACCACGGAGTCGTTGCCCCGGCCGCCGCGGATCGTGTCGTCGCCGCCGCCGCCGTTGAGCGAATCGTTACCGTCGCGACCGTCGATGGTGTCGTTGCCGTCGCCGCCGCGGATCGTGTCGTTGCCGCCACCGCCGTCGAGGACCGTGCGGATCCGCGTGTTGCCGGGGACGTCCACCGTGATCGAGTCGTCGCCCCTGCCGCCGAAGACGCGAATCGTGTGCACGTTCGCTTCCAGCCGCGAGGCCACGACCGCTCCATTGACGACGACCCGCAGGCGAAGCGGATTGGCGGGGCTGCGGTCGACGACGATCGTGTCGTCGAACTGGCCCCGAGTGGCGTCTCCGAGGATGGTCCAGACGCCGCGGGCGAAGTTGACGGACAGGGCGAGGCGACGCTCGAGCGGCTCGCCGACGAGCAGCACGCCATGGGCCGCGGGCCGACGCGGATGCTTGGGACGAAGTGGCATGGACAACCTCACGTCTGGGGGCGGCTGGACGGGGAATCGGCGGCCGAGAACGGGCGAGACGGTACTGCACGCCACGAGCCCGGCCAAGGGGGATTTGCCCGGCAGAACCGCTGAGCCGTCCCGGGGGCGAAGGGCTCGACGACTGGCATGTCCACGTGCCTGCCAGCCCGATTCAGGGGAGCCGCTTGAGAAGGATGCGCCGGTAC
The DNA here is from genome assembly GCA_014192425.1 of Planctomycetia bacterium. Taxonomy (NCBI): domain Bacteria; kingdom Pseudomonadati; phylum Planctomycetota; class Planctomycetia; species Planctomycetia bacterium. Next base: position 80,299 of record BJHK01000010.1, read on the forward strand.
TGGACTTCGCTGCCTGGGTCGTGGGCCTGCAGCGCCAGCATCCCCGCCGAGACCTTCCGCGTCCCCGTGACACTCTCCGGCTCCACGAACTCGTAGAGCGTGCGGCCGTCCACCTTCACGGTCACGCCCCTACCGACGACGATCGTCTCCAGCGTGAACCAGGTGTCGTCCTTGGCCGGCGGCGTGAAGTTCTTCACCACATTGTACAGGCTTCCGGTGCGGACCGGGTCCTTTTGTGAGTTGTTGACCTGCACCTCGTGGCCGTGCGCCGGCCACCCGGTCGGCTGCATGCGGGTGTGGAAGAAGATGCCCGAATTCGCGTTGGGACGGGTGAGGATCTCGGCCTTGAGGTGGAAGTTGCCGAACTCGGCCGGCCGGGCCGCGTCGGGACCGACGTAGAACAGGTGGCTGCGCGGGCCATGGGCGACGATCGCGCCGTCCACGACCTTGAAACTCCCAGGGTTTTCATTTGCCTGCCAGCCTGCCAGACTCTTGCCGTCGAACAGGCTCTCGAAGCCGGCCTCGTCGGCCCGCGTGCCCCGTGCCATGACGGCAGCCGCAGCGACCAGCAGACCGAACGCCGCCCGCCGGCGAACCGCGCCCATCCGTCCTTCGTAGATCATCATCGTGTCTCCCTGTCGTAGGTCGCGGCCGATCCCGCCCCGTAGTCGCCGCGAGGCGTCGTGAACACAGCATTGCCCACGCAATCGACCGAATCCTTCGCACAGCCTATCGGGCGGGATCAGGCCGTGCCAACGGCCGGCAGCGGCCCCGCGGGGCCCCCCGACGCGATCCAGCGCCGACTCGACGCCGCCGGGCTGAACCACCGTCCGGTGCTGCTGGCGATCGATACCGACGTCTCGCTGGATGGGGCGCCGACCGCCGAGTGGCTGGTCGTCACGGCCGACCACCTCGCGGTGACGGACGGGGTGGCGGTCATGCGCAGCGTCGCCTGGCCTGCAGTCACCGGGCTGCGCACCCTGGCGGGCGTCGGCGGCGGCACGCTGCAGGTGCGCGATGCCGACGGCTGGATCGACCTGCTGCGCTACTCGAACTCGCTGGCGACCAGGTTTCACAAGGTCTCACGGGCGCTGGAGCGGTCGCGCGACGGCCGCGGCCTGCCGCTCCCGGGTGACGTTCCGGCCCTCGAGGGGCCGATCGACCCGCCGCGGTGCGGAGGCTGCGGGCTGCGGCTCGCCAGCGCCGAGGACGCCTGCCCGCGGTGCATGCAGAAGGGACGGATCCTGCAACGCGTGGGGGCACTCCTCGCCCCCTACACCCGGGGCGCCATCCTCCTCTGCGTGTTGACGCTGCTCGGTGTGGTCGCGGAACTCGTGCCCCCCAAGCTCCAGCAGTACATGGTCGACGACATCCTCTCGGCCGATGGCGGTGCGTCGCAACCCGACTTCAAGACGGCGCTGCTCGTCGTCGTCCTCGCCCTGGCCTTCTCGCGGGTGCTGCTCTCGGTGGTGGGCGTGCTCAAGGGACGGCTGGCCACGGCGATCGGCACGGGGCTGACGGCCACCCTTCGCGAGGAGATGGTCGCCAAACTGCAGAGCCTGTCGGTGGCCTACTACGACCGGCACCAGGTGGGCTCGATGATCAGCCGGGTGGCCCACGACAGCGAGGTGCTGCACGGCCTGATGCACCAGGTCACCGGCGGGTTCCTGCTCCAGATCGTCCAGCTCGTCGGCGTCGGGGCGATGCTCGTCTGGATCAATCCCAAGCTCGCCCTGTTCACGCTCATCCCGGTGCCGCTTGTGATCCTCGGATCGTGGATCTTCTGGCAGCATGTCTACCCGCGGCACTACCGGCTCTGGGACGCCTCCAGCAAGCAGATGGCGACCCTCTCCGGCATGCTCTCGGGCATTCGCGTGGTCAAGGCGTTCGCACAGGAGCCGCGGGAGAGCGACCGGTTCCACGGCGCCAGCGACCACCTGCGCCGCTGGCGCGAGTGGGTCGAGCACACCAACACCACCTACACCGCGTCGATGCAGATCGTGTTCGGGCTCGGCGGACTGATCGTCTGGTATGTCGGCGGCCGGGACGTGATCGGCGGGAGCATGACGCTCGGCCAGTTGATCGCCTTTCTCGCCTACCTGGCGATGTTCTACGCCCCACTCGGCGCGCTGTCGAACTTCACCACCTGGCTGACGAGCTTCCTGTCGGGGAGCAAGCGGGTGCTGGAACTCCTCGACACGCCCACGCTGATCGAGGAACCGGCGGCACCGGAGCCCTGGGACGACGTCCGCGGCGAGATCCGCTTCGAGAACGTGACCTTCGGCTACGACCGCAACCAGCCGGTGCTGCACGACGTCTCGTTCACCGTCGCCCCAGGGGAGATGATCGGGATCGTGGGGCGTTCCGGCTCGGGGAAGTCCACGCTCGTCAGCCTGCTGGCCCGGTTCCACGACGTGCATGAGGGGCGGATCCTCGTCGATGGCCGGGACATCCGCGGCCTCGCCACGAGTGACCTGCGCCGGCGTCTCGGCATCGTGTTCCAGGAATCGTTCCTGTTTCGCGGCACGATCTGGAAGAACCTCTCCTACGGCCGCCCCGCGGCCACGATCCGCGATGGCCTCGCGGCCGCCAAGGCCGCCGGAGCCCACGACTTCCTCTGCCGTCAGCCGCTGGCCTACGAGACGCTGCTCGGAGAGCAGGGCGCCGGCCTCTCGGGAGGGGAGAAGCAGCGGCTGTCGATCGCCCGGACGCTGCTCTACGATCCGCGGGTCCTCGTTCTCGACGAGGCCACGAGCAACATCGACGCCGAGGCGGAAAGGAGCATCCAGGAGGCGCTCGCCGTCCTCGTCCGCGGCCGGACCACGATCGCCATCGCCCACCGGCTCTCGACGCTGCGGAACGCCGACCGGATCCTGGCCTTCGACCGGGGCCGCCTCGTCGAGCAGGGCACCCACGCCGAACTGCTCGCCGCCGACGGCATCTATGCCCGGCTCGTGCGCATCCAGACGCAGGTCTCCAAGCAGCCGACCGTCGACACGCTGCTCGGCGAGCCGGCGGCGCCGGCCGGCGCCGCGGCCGTCCCGGCGGTGCCCACGGGCGAATCCGCCCCACAGGCCGAGGTCATCGACTGGCTCGACCCGGCGACCCGCAGGTTCACGGTCGGAGATCACGGCCGACTCGAGCTCCACGCCAGGGCCGGCGCCGGGACGCGGATCGCTGCCGGCCTCTTCGTGCTCCCCACCTTTCCCGCGTCGCATCCGCAGGGCTACCTCTCGGTCCGCGGTTGGAACGAGGCGGGAGACGAGTGCGAACTGGGGATGATCGAGGCTCTGGCCGACTGGCCGGAGGCCGACCGGGATGTGATCCGGGCCGCCGTCCGCCGTCGTGCGCTCGTGCGGTCGATCCGCCGCGTGCACGGGGCCACGCTCGCCCATGGCTACCTCGACCTCGATGTCGAGAGCGACGTCGGCCGCCGGCCCGTGACCATTCGCTGGACGCAGTCCCAGGTCGTGGACTTCGGTGCCACCGGCAAGATGCTGATCGACACCGAGGAAAACCGCTGGGTGATCCCGCGGCTGGACGACCTGCCACCCGCCGATCGGGAGCAGTTCCTGCGGTACGTGTACTGGTGACCCCGTTCTTGCCGCGAAATCAAGCCTGATTCTTGCGGCCGGCCGAACCGGCATCTAGAAAGAAGATTCGGGAACACCGACCCGAATCCGGGTTGGTGCAGGGCGGTCCCGCATGCTGCTCGTCAGGGACGACGGGAACATACTGCTCCGCCTCGTGCGCGGAAGCGGTTTTCGTTGTTCTGGTTTTCTATTCCCATTTTTGGAGACGAGTGATGAACCTTGTTGATCTCATTGCCGGCCAGCTGTCGTCGGGCGACGTGCTCGGGAAGCTCAGCGGCCTCATCGGTGCCAACGAGTCGCAGACCAAGTCAGCCACGGCCGCGGCGGTGCCCGCCCTGCTCGGGGTGTTCGGCAAGCTGGCCTCGACCAACAGCGGTGCCGACCAGCTCGCCAAGGCGATGGGCGGCCTCGACCTGGGGATGCTCGGCAACCTCGCCGGCGCCCTCGGGGGAAGCCAGGCCCAGGGCATCGGCAGCCTCGGCGGCAACCTGCTCGGCTCGCTGCTCGGCGGCGGCAACGGCTTGCAGAGCATCGTCGGCGCGTTGGCTTCGTTCGCCGGCATGCAGCCCGGCATCATGAAGACGCTGCTCACCTACCTGGCCCCGATCGTGCTCGGCATGGTCGCCAAGCAGTTCACCGGCAAGCCCGACGCGGCCGGCGTCGCCCGGCTGTTCTCCGAGCAGGCCGGCAACATCCGCGGCGGCCTGCCGAAGGGCTTCTCGCTGCCCGACCTGGCGTTGGGCGCCGTCTCGGGCGGCCGGCCGAGCGAGCCGGTCCGCAGCAGCCATGGCCACAGCCACGCGCCGGAGAAGTCGGGCATGCCCGGCTGGCTCCTGCCGCTGCTCGTGCTCGGGGCGCTGGGCCTCGGCTACTACCTCTGGCAGCAGAGTCAGAAGAACAAGCCCGAGGAGCGGGCCGTGGTCGTCGAAGAGCGGGTCAAGAAGGGCCCGGTGACGGTCGACCGCAGGGAGGTTATCGACACGAACGGCAAGACGGTCACCGACACGGTGCTCGAGACGTTCTCGATCGACCCGAGGTTCCTCGAGGCGGGCAAGACCGCCGGCAGCCTGTTCACGGGCCTCGCCAAGACGCTCGGCGGAGTCAAGGACGCGGACTCGGCGAAGGCCGCGATCCCGGAACTGGAGAAGTTCGGCCCGCTGCTCAGGACGCTCGAGGACGAAGCGGGCAAGTTGCCCGCCGACGAGAAGCCCGCGTTCGCCAAGGTGATCGGGGACAAGCTCGGCCTGCTCGGCAAGATCGTCGAGACGGTGATGGCGCTGCCGGGGGTCAGGGACCTGCTCGGCCCGATCGTCACGCCGATGGTCGAGACGCTCACCAAGATGAGCAAGTAGGCGGCTGACCGGGCTTGCGGCCCGGCACAAGCGATTGTTCACCGGCCCGGGGCGGCACCACCGTCCCGGGCCGGTGCTTTTTGTGGCGGAGCGACCGCCGCTTTTTGGCCGGCACACTTCCCGCGGCCTGTCGGCATGCCGGACGGCTGTCCGGTCCGCCAACTGCCCGGCACGTCGAGGGCCGTTTGCTATTCTTGACGTTCCCCGTCCCGGCAGGCACGAGTGCGATGCAGACACCGCTCGAATTCCTCGCCGACTTCCGCTCCATGCTGCGGGCGGCCGGCATTCCGTTCGCCATCACCAGCGGCATGGCATGCATCCGCTACGGACTCCAGCAGACGACGAAGGACTCCGACTGGATCGTGCCGGTCGCGGAGCTGCCGCGGCTCCGCGGCCTGCTCGAGCAGTGCGAACGGCGTCTCCCGGCATGGGTCGTGCAGTACCGGCCGATTTTCGGCGCTCCTTTCGAGCCCGCCTGGATGGCGGGTGGATGGTCGACCCATATTTTCATCCGCACGACGGGGGGCGGACCCGATCATCATCTCGACTTCTTTTGCCGTCCGCCGCGGGCGCCGGCCTGGCGTTGCGATCAGGAGGAGCCCGATTTCGCCGATCGCGACACCGTCACCAGGATGAAGAAGACCGATCGAGACAAGGACTGGCCGGTCGTCGGGGGGCTGGCGGCGCAGGCATTCGCCCGGGGCGAGTCGCCCGCGGTGCTGCATCTCCGCGACGTCTCGGTGCTGCGCCGTGCCTGGGCCATGACGCCGGTGGAGGAACGGGACGCGGCGGTCGCCGTGCGGCCGCTGCTCGGGACGCTGGCAGACGGTTGCGAGGATCTGCGGCTCGAATTTTTTCTGCGGGCGGAGCGCATCGTTTGGGAGGCCGTGAACCGGCGTCGTCACGCGGTCTATCAGGACGCCTGGAAGGCCTGGTATCGACGCTGGCAAGCGGCCGCGGACTGGCCCTGGCCGGTGTCGGAACCGTTCGCCGCGCAGCACGCACGGATCGTGACGGCGGCCGGTGAATACGCCCTGCCGCCGGAGCCGCTGGCGGGTGGTGTTCGTGAAGAGGTGTATGCGGCCGGCGTGGCCGACGCTGCGATCCTTGCGAACATGGAACCGGAACGGCTGGCGACCATCGTGCCGCCGATCGCGGAGGTGCTGCCGTGAACCAGTCGAATGACGCGCGGGATACCCGGCCTGATGGCTACCCGGAGTGGTACTACGAACTGCTCGCACGCACGATGGGCGACGCCAAGGCGGACTGGGCGCGGCTGCCACGCCGGGACCGCGAGGCGGAGTTGACGGCGCTGCATCGCAGTTTCGACACCCCCGACGACCTCTCGGTCTGGCCGGCGGAACTCGACGGCGGTGCCGATCGGGCTTGAAATGAACACGTTCGTGGCAGGCTCCCGGGAGTTCTGGCAGGCAGAAGGTTTTCGCGGCCGCTGTGCAGTCGCGCTTCAAGTGCCGTGTGCCGCGACTTGCAATTCTCCGTGAGCACTGGTCGGATCGGCAGCCAGGATCGCGGCGACGGCACACGGCCCCTCAGAGCACGGCCAGCGGGTTGCGTCGCTCCTCGAGCGTGCCGCGGGTGACGCCGACCCGGTTCGTGGCCTTGAGCGCCGTCCACACCGCGCGGCCGGTCGTCCGCCCCGCGAGCAGATCGCGGTAGGCGCCGATCACGCGGCCGACCTCCGCGACCGGCTCGTCGAGGAGTTCGATGCGGTACTGGCCGACGCCGCGTGCCAGCAGCATGGGCACCACCTCGGCCGCGCTCTGCGGCACGGCGTTGAAGAGCGTGTTGCGGCAGCCGACATCGGCAGTGAGCGGATGCTCCATGCCGATCCGGTCGCGAAGCTGGACGACGTGCCGGTCGCAGGGGCGGCCGCAGTTCGTCTTGTCGGTGCCCGGCGAGAGGACCGCGCAGAACACGCAGTGCTCCATGTGGAACAGCGGCATCCGCTGGTGGATCACCACCTCCAGCCAGGCCGGCGGCGTCGCCGCCACGAGGCCGAGCAATTGCTCCCGGTTCAGGTCGTAGGAGGCCGTCACCCGGCCGCAGCCGGCGGCGCGGAAGAAGTCGGCCGTGAACTCGTTGGTGACGTTGAGCGAGAAATCGCCCACCAGCGGCAGGCCTGCCGCCTGGAAGAATCGCAGGCCCGCATGGTTGCGGACGAGGATCCCGTCTGGCTCCTGCCGGGCGAGGAGCTTGAAGATGCCGAGCTCGTCCGGCTTCTGGATCCGGGGCGTGGCGAGGTGGATCGTCGCGCCGGCCGCGCGGCACTCCGCCACGGCGTCACGGTACTGGCGGATGTCGGCGAAGTCGGCGTACAGGCTCCGGGCCCCGGCGGCGATCGCGCCGTGGAGGTGGTCGAGGGAGCGGACGAGGACGTGCAGCACCGGCCCGCCGGCAGCGGCGCTGGCCGGCGGGGGCATGAGGAACGGCGGGTACGGCCGCGGTGCATCCGGCGGTGCCAGCCGTGCATTCACGCCATGCCTCTCCGCCACGGCCCGCTCGAGCGTCGCCACGAGCTCGTGCCGCAGGCTTCCCAGGACGCTGAAGGGCACGAGCGGGCCACCGCTGATCTCCGCTGTCAGCGTGCCGAGCGTGAACGGCGTGCCGCCCAGGCGGCCGAGCTGTTCGCGCAGCGTGTCGAGCGTGAGCGGGTGCCGGGTCGCTTCCCGTGCCGGCTCCGCCGCCGTGATCGTGCAGGTGGCGCCATCGGCCGTGCGGGCCGTGATCTGCACGGCCGCGCCGACGGCGGCCTCGACGTGGAGATCAACCGACTGGCGGCGCTGCGGTAACTCACCGTTGAACGAGCGGCGCAGCCGGGCCGTGAGTCGCGGGTCGTCGGTCTTCCAGACCGTCTGGCCCGGCCGGACCGCGGCGAAGTCGATCGCGCCGCTGGCGAACGCCAGTTCGACGCGGCCCGCCGTCACCGCGTCGGTCACCGACCGCCCTGCAGCAAAGATCTCGTAGACGCGGCCGCCGGTCGCCTCGTCGCTCGTCGACCCGGAGGCGATCGCCACGCCGTCGCCGCGCTGCACGCCGCCGACGAGCCCGGGGGCAAGGTCGACTACGACCCGGCCCCGACCCGTGCCGACGACCGTGCCCAGTCGCACGCCGCGTTTGGCACTGCTCGTCGCGGGCACCAGCATCTTGTGGTCGCAGCCCTGCAGCCAGCCGGGAGAGAAGCCGCGCGAGAAGGAAAGCTCCATCTCCTCGACGTCGCGGGGCGTGACGGCCGCCGGCCGGCCCGCCATGGCCGCGTCGATCGCCCGGCGATAGTGTCGCGTGATGTTCGCCACGTATTCGGGCGTCTTGAGCCGACCCTCGATCTTCAGCGACGCCACGCCGGCGGCCACGAGATCGGGGACGAGGGCGTAGGCGGCGAGATCCTGCGGCGAAAGCAGGTATTTTTGTGCTCCGAGATCGACGTCCTTGCCGTCGCAGACGAGGTCGTAGGGCAGCCGGCAAGCCTGGGCGCACTGGCCGCGGTTGGCGCTCCGCCCGCCGAGCGACTCGCTCGTCAGGCACTGTCCCGAGTAGGCCACGCACAACGCGCCGTGGACGAACACCTCCAGCGGCATCGTGGTCTCGCGCCCGATCGCCACGATCTCCCCGAGCGACAGTTCGCGGGCGAGCACGACCCGCTCCATCCCCAGTTCCACGGCCAGCGCGATGCACTCGGCGCTGGTGAGCGTCATCTGCGTCGAGGCGTGGAGCGGCAGTTCCGGGCAGGCGGCACGGAGCAGCCGAGCCGCCCCCACGTCCTGCACGAGCGCCGCATCGACGCCCGCGGCGGCGCAGGCCCGGGCGACGCGGATGAACTCCGCCAGTTCGTCGCTGAACACCAGCGTGTTGAGCGTGACGTAGCCGGCGACGCCGTGGCCGTGAAGCAGGTCCATGAGCCGCGGCAGGTCGGCGGGCGAAAAATTGGCGGCCCGGGCCCGGGCGTTGAAGCCGGTGTCGATGCCGAAGTAGACGGCGTCGGCGCCATTGGCGATCGCGGCGCGCGCGCAGTCCTCGTCACCGGCCGGGGCGAGGAGTTCGGGCTTGTGCGGTGGCTCAGGCATGGTGCGCTTTTACGCGGCGGGGCGGGGTTGCCCGGACCCCGATCGCCGAACGTTCGCTTCGGGCATCCTGCCCTCGCTCACTCGGACCTGCCTGCGCTTCGCCATCCTGGCTCCGCTTGGCAGCTCACGCCGGCTCTCGGGGTCCGGGCAACCCCTCGTGGATGCACCGAGGGCAGAGGGCTACAAGCAGATCCGTCGAGGTGCAGTACGGAACCGACTCGGACTGATTTCTCGCGATTTGTGGGGGGGGAACCGGAAATCACTCGTCGTTGCCGCGGAGGCTGGCGAGGACCGTGTAGTCCTCCAGCGTCGTCGTGTCGCCGACCGTCTCGCGTCCGGCGGCGATGTCGCGGAGCAGCCGGCGCATGATCTTTCCGCTGCGGGTCTTGGGGAGGACCGCGGCGAAGTGGACGTCGTCGGGGGCCGCGAGGGCGCCGATCTGCTGGCGGACGTGCTTCCGCAGGGCGTCCTTGAGGGCGTCGTCGGGCGTGCCGGAGCGGAGCGTGACGAACACCGCCACCGCCTCCCCCTTGACGTCGTGCGGCCGCCCCACGGCCGCCGCCTCGGCGACCGCCGGATGACTGACCAGCGCGCTTTCGATCTCGATCGTCGATAGCCGGTGGCCGGCGACGTTGAGGACGTCGTCGATCCGCCCCATGATCCAGTAGTAGCCGTCGGCATCCTGCCGGGCGTTGTCGCCGGCGAGGTATTTTCCAGGGACTCGAGACCAGTAGGTCTCGACGAACCGCTCGTCGTCCCCCCAGATGCCGCGGAGCATCCCCGGCCAGGGCTGTTGCATGACGAGCCAGCCTCCCTCCCCCGGCTCCACCGGCGTGCCGGCGGCGTCGACGATCTGCGGGACCACGCCCGGCAGGGGGAGCGTGCAGCTCCCCGGCTTCGTCGGCGTACAGCCCGGCAGCGGGCTCATCATGATCCCGCCCGTCTCGGTCTGCCACCACGTGTCGACGATCGGGCAGCGGCCCCCGCCGATCACCTCGTGGTACCAGATCCAGGCCTCGGGATTGATCCCCTCGCCGACGCTGCCGAGGAGCCGGAGGCTGGACAGGTCGCGGCCCTCGATGTGCTGCAGGCCCCACTTCATGAACGAGCGGATCGCCGTCGGCGCGGTGTAGAAGATCGTCGGCCGCTCCTGCTCGATGATCTCCCAGAACCGGCCCTCGTGCGGGGCGTTGGGCGCCCCCTCGTAGATGAGGATGCTGGCGCCGGCGGCGAGCGGGCCGTAGGTGACGTAGCTATGGCCGGTGATCCAGCCGCAGTCGGCGGTGCACCAGAAGAGGTCGTCGTCTTGCAGGTCAAACACCCACTCGGCCGTGGTCTTGGCCCAGAGCAGATAGCCGGCCGTCGTGTGCTTGATGCCTTTCGGCTTTCCGGTGGAGCCGCTGGTGTAGAGGATGAACAGCGGCGCCTCGGAATCCATCGGCGTGGGGGCCTTGTCGGCGGGCATGCCGGCGACGAGGTCATGCCACCAGACGTCGCGGCCCGGCACCATGTCCACCGGCTGCCCGGTGCGGCGGAGCACGACCACGTGCTTCACGGTCGTGGGCGGATGGCTCGTCGAGGCCAGTGCCGCGTCGACGTTCTTCTTGAGCGGCAACTGGGCCCCGCGGCGCCAGCCGCCGTCGGCGGTGATCACGGCCACGGCCCGGGCATCGTGATTGCGGTCGGCGATCGCCTCGCTGGAGAAGCCGCCGAAGATCACCGAATGCACGGCACCGATCCGGGCGCAGCCGAGCATGGCGATGACCAGTTCCGGCGTCATCGGCATGTAGATCGAGACCACGTCGCCGGCCTTCACGCCGAGCGACTCGAGGCCGGCGGCAAACCGGCAGACTTCGGCGAGGAGTTCCGCGTAGGTGAGCGTGCGCCGCTCCCCCGTCGGTTCACCGACCCAGACGATCGCCGTCTTGTCCCCCTTGCCGGCGGCGACGTGCTGGTCGAGACAGGCGGCTGAGGCGTTCAGCTGCCCGTCGGCGAACCAGCGGGCCAAAGGCGGCTGCCAGTCGAGGACGCACGAATAAGGCTTCATCCAGGGGAGCGCCCCGGCCCGTTCGTGCCAGAAGGCCTCGGGATCGGTGGCCGCGGCGTCGTACAGGCGGCGATACTCGTCCAGCGACCCGATCCTGGACCGCTGCGCGAACGCGGCCGGAGGGGGGAAGACCCGCGCCTCCTGCATGACGCTCGACACCTTCCCAGCCGCTCCGCTCCCCTCTGCCGCCATGCATCCGCTCCTGCACGAGACCGTGTGACTTCCTGCCGCGCCGCTCGGCGGCGCACCGTGGTTGTACTTCGCTCCCGCCCCGGCCGCCATCGCCGGCCGTGCCGTCCGCAGCCGCCTCAGTTCCGTTCGCCGGCCGCGAACGGGCTGACGTCGTCCGCCTCGTCACCGAAGGCGATGCCCAGCGCGCGGGCCGCCGCCACCGCCGACCCCCGCGGATCGACCGTCGACAGCGCGCGGATCGCCTCGGCGATCGGCACGCTGTCGATTCGCGGGGGCTGGTAGCAGACCATCTCCCCGAACCGCCCCTCGTGCACAAGCCGCACCGCGTGGGCGCCGAACTGGGTCGCCAGCACGCGGTCGAAGCTGGTCGGGCTGCCGCCGCGCTGCAGGTGGCCGAGCACCACGGTCCGCACCTCGCGGTCGAGCCGGCGGGCGATCTGCCCGGCGACGATCTCGCCGATCCCGCCGAGCTTCACCTGCCGCCGCTCGCCGGCGCCGCCGTCGTGGACGAGGCCGCCGTCCGGCAGTGTGGCCCCCTCGGCGACGACGACGAGCGTGTAGCGCTTCCCCTCCGCCTCGCGCCGCTGCACCGCCCGGCAGAGGCCGGCGAACGTCCAGGGAATCTCCGGGATCAGGATCACGTCGCCGCCCCCGGCGATGCCGGAATGGACCGCGATCCAGCCGGTGTGCCGCCCCATCACCTCCAGCACCATCACACGCTCGTGGCTGGCGGCCGTGGTGTGCAGCCGGTCGAGGGCGTCGGTGGCGCAGGCGATGGCGGAGTCGAAGCCGAAGGTGAAGGCGGTGCAGCCGAGGTCGTTGTCGATCGTCTTGGGAACGCCGACCACGGGGATGCCGTGCTCATAGAGCTGCTGGGCGATGGCGAGCGAGCCGTCGCCGCCGACGCAGACGAGGCCGCAGACGCCGAGCCGGCGCAGCGTCTCCCCGGCCTGGGCGAGGAGCCCGGGGTCGATCCGCACCCGGTCCCCCTCGCCAACGAGCGCCGCAAAGCGGCCCTTGTTCGTCGAGCCGAGGATCGTGCCTCCCTGAAGGAGGATGCCACCGGTGTTCTGCGGCGTCAGGGGCATGTAGCTGACCGGGTCGGCCAGTCCCTCGTAGCCGCGCAGGAAGCCGACGCACTCATAGCCGAGGCGATGTGCCGATTTGGTCGCCGCCCGGATGACGGCGTTGAGGCCGGGGCAGTCGCCGCCGCCGGTGAGGATGCCGATCGTCGGTTTGCAGGCTGTCATGGGAGGGGAGTTCGCGGCGGCACGCGAAGTCTAACGTGGTGTTCGGATTCGAGGATATAGTGCGGGCTCTGGGCAGGCCGGGACTGGGTGGGCCGCCGGGTGACGCGCTGGAGTCGACGTGAACATGGGTGGCAGCGACACGGGGGTGGACTGCAGGCGGGACGATTCCTCGACGGGCGGCCCGCTGCCGGCCTGGCTGGCGGCCCGCTGGCCGGCACGGATCGACGCCCTTCTGCTCGGCGTGCTGCTCGTGGTGGTCGGCTGGTCGTGGTGCGATGCGTATGGCATCCGCTCCGAGGCAGACTGGGCGCAGCCGCTGGCCTACACCGAGGACCCGGAGAAGTCGGACGTCATCGGCACGTATGCGGGGCTGAAGGCGGCGGCGGCGGGGAACATGCTGCCGCTGGTCTGGAAGCGAGTCGACGAACTGGGGGCGCCGTTCGGTTCCGAATGGTCCGACTGGCCGATGATCGAGGAACTGCAGTTCGCCTTCTTCGGACTGCTGGCCCGGATCTTCGGGGTCTTCACGGGGCTCAACCTGGGGATGCTCAGCGGGCACCTGCTCGCGGCCGCGACCTGCTACGTGGTCGCCCGCGTCGGCGGCTGCCTGCCGAACTGGTCGTTCGTCGCCGGGCTGGCCTATGGCCTGGCGCCGTTCCTGTTCGCGCAGAGTCCCCATCACTTTCAGGTGCAGTGGGCCTGGCACGTGCCCCTGTTCGCGCTCGTGTGGCGCTGGGTGGCCACGGCCCCCGGGCTGGAATGGGGCACGTCGCGGTTCCGCTGGGCCATCGGGATCGGATTTCTCACCGGGCTGATGTTCATCTACTACACCAACGTCTTCTGCCAGCTGGTGCTCCTCGGGGCGCTGGTGCTGTACGCCCGAGGCCGGAGCCGGCCGGCACTGCTGGCCGCCGCTGCCGTCATCGGTGCGGCGGCCGCAGCCGTCGTCCTCATGAGCCTCGACACCTGGACGTTCGGCTGGTGGCACGGGCCGAATCGGGGGGCGCTGGTTCGCGAATACAAGTGGCTGGAGATCTACGGGCTCAAGCTCGTGGACCTCGTCGTGCCGCCGGTCACGCACCGTTCGGGCATCGTGGCCGCACTGGCGCGGGGGCATCACCAGGCGGCTCCGCTCCTCGACGAACAGGCGTCGTATCTCGGGTTCGTGGGTCTGGCCGCGGTCGGCTGGCTTGCCTGGTCCGCGGTGTCGGCGCTCGTTCGGCGCAGGCAGGAAGCAGTGCCGATGGAGGCCTGGCAGGTGCTGTGGATCGTGCTCATGTTCACGACCGGGGGGCTGAACGCGATCGTCGGTGCGTTCGGGATCACGATGTTTCGCGCCAGCTGCAGGTATAGCGTCGTGATCCTCGCCATCGCCCTCATCTGGGCCGCGCGCCGGCTGTCGGACATGCAGGCTGCCCGCGGTCGGCCCGTGAGCGGCGCCGCCGGCGCCGGCGGCGGTGAACTGGCCTGGATCGCCGCGCCGCTGGCGTGCTGCCTGATCGTGCTCTGGGACCAAGTGCCGCGACCGCCGACCCGGGAGCTGCGCGAGCATGTCGCGCGGTTGGTGGCGGCCGACAGGGAGTTCACGGAAAAGATGGAGGGCAGCCTGCCCCCCGGCGCGATGGTCTTCCAGTTGCCGATCATGGAGTATCCCGAGGCGCCGGTGCCGGGCATCCCGCCTGCCGACCACCTGCGGCCGTACCTGTTCAGCCGGCAACTCCGCTACTCGTTCGGTGCGATGAAGGGGCGCGAGCGAGACCGTTGGCAGCGGCAGATCGCCACCATCGACCTTCCCCAGTCGCTCGCCGAACTGCGCCGCCGCGGGTTCGCCGCCCTGCTCATCAACCGCAACGGGTTCCCCGATCGTGGCCGCGCGATCGAGGACACGCTGCGCGGTCAGCGGGGGACGGGGCCGGCGATCGAGTCGGCCGCAGGGGATCTCGTCTGCATCCCGATCGGCCCGTGACCCGTTGGCAGCTCACATTGCCGCAGCCCGCGACGAGCTTCGCGCACCGATTTTGTGCCGCTGAAAGCTGGCTATACTGGATGGTTTGGGGACCTCTTCGCCGCGGTGATTGAGCCGCCGATGGAGCGTTCTTTGGAGGGTCGTCATCGCATGTCAACCGGTCGTCGCCCAGGCACGTTCCGATCCGCCAAGTCCGGCGATGACGCTCCGCCCCCGCCCCTTCCCCGTGGGGAAACCGCGGCCGCGGCGGGCGTCGGGCCGGCGCAGGTCGTGACGGCCGGCGCGACGTGGGCCGACGCCCTGATCAAGGCGGCCGTGATCGCCTTCGCGTGTGCCTGGATGTACTCGCCGTCACTCCGCGGTGACTGGCTGTGGGACGACGATACGTCGATCACGAAGAACGCCGTCGTCCAGAATCCAAACTACGACTTCTGGAAGATTTGGGTCGCCCCGGAAGGCGCCGACTACTTTCCCCTCACGGCCACCGGTTTCTGGCTCCAGTGGCAGCTCTTCGCCCCTGCGCCGAACACGCCCCCCGAGCAGATGCCGGCCGCGGTCGAGCGGCTGAAAATGGGCTATCACGCCGTCAACATCGTGCTGCACACCGTCGCCGCCCTCCTCCTCTGGCGGCTGATGAATGTCATGAAACTCCCCGGCGGCTGGCTCGCCGGGATGCTGTTCGCCGTGCATCCGATCGGCGTCGAGTCGGTGTCCTGGGTCTCCGAGCTGAAGAACACCCTCTGCCAGCCGCTGTTCCTCCTCGCGGCCATCCACTTCGTCCTCTTCGACGACGCGGAGCGCGAGATGGGCGACTGGGATTCGCGCCGGGTCTGGGGCAATTACGCATTGGCGGTCTTCTGTTTCCTGCTCGCGATGCTCGCCAAGACGTCCGTCGTCATGTTTCCCGTGGTCATCCTCCTGTATGCGTGGTGGAAGCGCGGCCGCATCGGGCCGCTCGACATCGTCCATTCGGCGCCGTTCTTTCTCGTCTCGCTGCTGCTCGGCCTGATGACGATCTTGTACCAGCACGGCCGGGCCGTCGGCCAGGAGAGGATGCCGATCGAGGGGATCCTCCCCCGGGTGGCGATCGCCGGGATGGCGATCCCGTTCTACCTCTGGAAAGCGGTCTGGCCCTTCGACCTGCTCCCGATCTATCCGCAGTGGCAGGTCCTGCCGCCGAAGTGGTGGCAGTTTCTTCCCTGGCCGCTGATGGCCGCCGTGTTTGCCTGGCTGTGCACGCGGCTCCAGCCGGCGGGCCGGCCTTGCTGGGCGCGAAATGTCCTCTTCGCCCTCGGCTTCTTCGTGCTCATGCTCCTGCCGATCCTCGGCTTCATCACCATCTCCTACATGCGGATCACCTGGGTCTGCGACCACTTCCTGTACCTGCCGATGATCAGCCTGATCATGCTCGGCACCGCGGCGGCGACCGTCTGGGCCGCCCGGGCCGATGCCACCGAGCAGCGGATGACGATCTCCGCCGCCGCAATGCTGATCGTGCTGCTGGCTTTCTCGACCTTCCGCTACGCCCACGTCTGGTTCAACGAGGACGCGCAGTGGACCCACACGCTGGCGTCGAATCCCGACGCCTGGCAGGCGCACAACCGGCTCGGTGCCTGGAAGGCGGGCCTGGGCAACACCAAGGGGGCGCACGAGCACTTCAAGAACGCCTCGCGGCTCCGCCCCGACCTCGGCGAGACCCACAACAATCTCGGCACCACGCACCTCCAGCAGGGACACGTCGACGAGGCGATCGCCGCCTTCGCGAAGGCCGCCGAGGTCACGCCGCACGTGCCGCTGTTTCGCGTCAACCTGTTGAACGCGCTCCTCGAGAGCGGCCGGATGGAGCGGGTCGACGCCACGTTCCTCGCCATGCTCGAGAAAGAGGATCCTGCGGCGCTGCAGTTCCTGGTCGCGCTCGGTCAGCAGGCGATGGCCTTGGAGAACGCCGCCGTGCAGGCGGCCGCGGCCAACCGGCCCGAGGAGGCAGAGCGGGTGGCGGCCGTCGCCAGGAGCCGGTTCGCGCTGGCTGCCGCCAAGTACAAGTTGGTGCTCGACAGGCAGCCGCGGAGCGCCGTCGGCTGGAACAACCTCGCTGTCATGCTCATGAAGCTGGGCCGGCGCGAGGAGGCCGTCGCGGCCTTCGAGCAGGCGTTGGCGATCGCCCCGGAACTGCTGGACGCCCGCATGGGGCTGGAGGCCGCCCGCCAGGAACTGGCTGCCACGGGCACCCAGCAGGCGGCACCCGGCGGCCCGCGGCCGGCCCAGCCGCCGGAGATGCAGCCGGAGATGCAGCCGCCATCGTCGCCGACGCTCGGGTCGCCGCCCGGGTTCGGCAAGTGAGCCGCGCCGCTCAGGCGCCCCAGTTGCCGCGCCGCAGCCGGGCGAACAGGGTGCGGTAGTCCCCGGTTCGCACCGGGACCACCGTCTGGGCGGCCGTCTGCTCCGTCAGGTCATCCTCGATCACGAGCATGTCTGCATCCACGTCGCCGCTGGCGGCCGGAGCCTGCGCACCGCGCGGCATGTCGTCGGCCGCCGGGGCGACGGCGACCGGTGCTGCGGGGAGGGCGGGCAAGGCCACCCGCCCCAGCGCATCGAGCTCCCTGGCAAGCGCGGGACCATCCCGGCTGGTCACCCGCGTCCAGCCGGTGAAGTCGTCCGGGCCTTCGATCTGCAGCCGCTCGACGGCCTCCCGCTCCTGCTCGAAGAACTCGGCGAACGGGTCGGCACCCGTGTCGAACACGAGTTCCACGTCGGGCCCGTTCCACGGATCGGCGGCCGCCTGCCGCCCGCAGCCGCCATCCTCCCCGCCGCCGACATCGCGATCGGCGGACGGCGCGCCGAACTCGATGACCGTGGTGTCGCCGCTCTCCCGCCCGGAGTCCCCGCCATGCCACAGGCCGTCATCCAGGTCGGCATCCGCCGGCCCAGCGTCCTGCTCCTCGTCGTGGCCGTGCCGGGCCGCGACTGGAAGCCGCTGCATCTCCCGCCAGGCCGTGGCTATGTCGGCGGCGGAGATGCGCCGCCCTGCGCCGGCCGCACCGAGCAGCGCATGGTCGCAGAGCTGGTTGACGGGCCGCGGCATGCCATCCGTGGCGCTGAACACGGCATCGTCGCAGCCGGCCTCGAACACCGCGTCCCAGTCCATGCCGGCGGTCCGCATCTGCGACCGCACGTAGGCCGCGGTCTCCGCATGGTCGAGCGGCTCGAGATAATTGCGGACGGCGATCCGCTGCGACAGGCTCTCCATTCGCGGTAGCGCGAGTAACTCCTCGAGCTTCGTCGAGCCGGCGAGGACGATGTGCACCGCAGGCAGCGGCGTGGGCACGTTGGTGAGCAGCCGCAGTTCCTCGATCAGCCGGGTGGGCAGCGTGTGTGCCTCGTCGACGAGGATCACGAGCCCCGATCCGGCGCCGGCCAGGCTCCGGATCCGCTCGACCAGCGCGATCCGCAGTTCGACCTCGTCGATGCCCCGGTAGGGCTCGCCGATCTCGGCGTGGATCGACTGCCAGAGGGCACGCCGGGTGCAGATCCGGGCCCCGGACAGGAGGGCGACGTCGAAGTCGTCGCGAACGTGCTCGGCGATCATCGCCAGGAGAAGCGACTTGCCCGTCCCCGGCTGGCCGACGACGATCGAGATGCCTTCGGCGCGGCGGATCGCCCGTTCCGTGTCCTGGAGGGCCGCGTCGATGACCTTGGCGGGATGGTAGAACTGCGGTCGCGGCGCGGCCATGAACGGACGGGACGAGGGGTGCCGGCGTGGGGGGTGCATCGCGGACGGGATCTCCAGGGGGCGGCACCATCCGCTGCGGACGGCTGCTTCTGATTTCGACCGCTGGACGCGACTTCCTCCACCATGTGCCAGCCCCGTAGACTCTGTCGATGGCGAAGGCGGGGTTGCCCGCGACGGGTGGCGACGATTCTGCCGCGCGTTTCGGCGCGGCCTCCGGGAGTGGACACGATTCGCGAGTCCCCGGCGGCGACGACGATCCGGACGGTCGCTTCGGGCCTCGAACTTCCGGCAGCATAATGTTTCACGTGAAGATCTGCGGCATAACGACGGCGGTCGATGCGCTCGCCGTCGCGGCGGCAGGAGCGGATGCGGTCGGCCTCAACTTCGTGCCCGGCTCCCCGCGCTGCCTCGACCGCGATCGTGCGCGGGCCGTGGCTGCCGCCGTTCCCTCCGGCGTCCTCCGGGTGGGCGTCTTCGCCGGCGCGTCCCCGGCGGACATGCTGTCGCTGGCCCACGACGTGGGCCTGGATGCGATCCAGTTGCACGGCTGCCTCCCCGGCAGCGGGGCGGCCGGACTCCCGACCGAGGCGCCGGAAATCTGCGCGGCCCTCGCCGGCCTGGGCGTGATCAGGGCCGTGCGGCTCGAGACGGCTGGCCTCGAACCGGCCCGCCTTTGGCTCGAGGCAGCCGGACGTTGCGGCCGGCTGCCCGACCTCGTCCTCGTCGATGCCAGCCTGCCACGGGGGGCCGTGGCCGGCCGCCTCGGCGGCACCGGTGCCACGGTCGATTGGGATGCGCTCGTCGCCGCGGGGCCGCTGCCGGTGCCGCTCGCCCTGGCCGGCGGGCTGACCCCCGACAACGTCGCCGAGGCCATCGAACGGACCGGCATCGGTGCCGTGGACGTGGCCAGCGGGGTCGAATCGGCTCCGGGCGTCAAGGACCCGGCCCTGCTGCGGGCCTTCGTCGCCGCCGCCCGCGCGGCCCGCGCCGGCCGACGGGGCTGATCGCGGCACCCTTTGCCAACCAGCCGGGACGGCTAAGATGGGTCGTCTAGGGCGGTCGTCTTCCGCCCGCCTGCCCGTCTCACATCAGGAGGTTCCCGTGGCCCACGTCGAAACGCGTCTCCCCTATAAGGTCGCCGATCTCTCGCTCGCGGAGTGGGGCCGCAAGGAGATCATGCTGGCCGAGAACGAGATGCCAGGCCTGATGGCGCTGCGGCAGAAGTACGCCCGCTCCAAGCCGCTCGCCGGTGCCCGGATCGCCGGCTGCCTCCACATGACCATCCAGACGGCGGTGCTCATCGAGACGCTCAAGGAACTCGGGGCCGAGGTCACCTGGAGCAGCTGCAACATCTTCTCAACCCAGGACCACGCCGCCGCCGCCATCGCCAAGGCCGGCTTTCCGGTCTACGCCTGGAAGGGGATGACGAACGAGGAGTTCGACTGGTGCATCGAGCAGACGCTGTTTTTCCCCGACGACCAGCCGCTGAACATGATCCTCGACGACGGTGGTGACCTGACCGCCATGGTCCATACCAAGTATCCCGAACTGCTCGGCGGCATTCGCGGTCTGTCTGAGGAGACGACCACGGGCGTCCACCGGCTGTACCAGATGCACGAGCACGGCGAGCTCAAGCTCCCCGCGATCAACGTCAACGACTCCTGCACGAAGAGCAAGTTCGACAACCTCTACGGCTGCCGTGAGAGCCTCGCCGACGGCATCAAGCGGGCCACCGACGTGATGGTGGCCGGCAAGGTGGTGGTGGTGGCCGGCTACGGCGACGTCGGCAAGGGCAGCGCCCATGCCATGAAGGCCCTCGGGGCCCGGGTGATCGTCACCGAAGTCGACCCCATCAACGCCCTGCAGGCCGTCATGGAGGGCTACGAGGTGACGACGATGGAGGAGGCCGCTTCGCGGGGCCAGATCTTCATCACCGCCACGGGCTGCCGCGACGTGATCCTCGGCCGGCACATCGAGAAGATGCCGAACGACGCCATCATCTGCAACATCGGCCACTTCGACCTGGAGATCGACGTCGCCTGGTTGGAGGGCACGAAGGGGATCAAGAAGGTGGAGATCAAGCCGCAGGTGGACCGCTACACGCTCCCCTCGGGCAGCAGCGTGATCGTGCTGGCCGAGGGCCGGCTCGTGAACCTCGGCTGCGCGACCGGTCACCCGTCGTTCGTGATGAGCACGAGCTTCACCAATCAGGTGCTGGCGCAGATCGCCCTCTGGACGGAGACCGACAAGTACGACGTCGGCGTCCACATGCTTCCCAAGAAGCTGGACGAAGAGGTTGCCCGGCTGCACCTCGAGAAGTTGGGCGTCAAGCTGACGAAGCTCACGCCGGCGCAGGCTGAGTACCTGCATGTGCCGGTCGAGGGGCCGTTCAAGCCGCCCTATTATCGCTACTGAGCCGCCTCCGGCGGCTCAGTGCGGGGCTGCGAAGCCATCCCTGGCCTTCGCAGCCCCGTCGGTCGCGGGCAACCGACGGTTGCCTGGGACCGACGCGTCGCCCTCCCGGCGACGCGTGGCGAGCATGGCGTTGATCCAGCCGCCTGGATGGCGGCCTGGAGGGGCGGGCGGAGCCCGCGTAAGGCGTCGCCGGCCACGACGGCGGCGACGCCGCGATATACGGCAGCCATCCCTGGCCTTCGCAGCCCCGTCGGTCGCGGGCAACCGACGGTTGCCTGGGACCGACGCGTCGCCCCGCCCCGTCGCCGGACGTTCGCGGATGCCATCGTGGCATCCGCTCTCTCGATGCCGACTGCGCTTCGCCATCCTCGCTGGTCTTGTCGGCACACGCCGGCTCTCATGGCATGGGCGACCCCTCCTTGACGAGGACTCACGAACCCGGGCTTTGGGCCGTTTCACGGGAAACGAAATCGTGAGGCTCCGTGGTCGCGACACGGAGACGGAGCCGGGCAGTCGGCTGCTCGACGAGCGTTGGAGATTTCGCCTCCACCGGGAGAGGCGTGAGCTGCCATCGAACGTCGAGGCGAAATATCCCAGCGAGGAGACAGCCGCCAGCCCGGCGGCAGCAGCATACGAGACCTCGACGGGCAGTCCGCCGGGCACTTTTCTGCTACTATCGCGGGCTTGAAATCGATCCCGGATACACGCCGAAAGGAAGCTTCCCCATGCCCTCCGTCGCGTCCCTTCGCGGCCTCCGCTACGACCCCACGCATGTCGGGGCCCTGTCCCAGGTCATCGCGCCCCCCTACGACGTCATCGACGCCGCCCTGCAGACCCGGCTCTACGAACAGCACCCCGCCAACGTCATCCGCCTGGAGCTCAACCGCGAGGAGCCTGGGGACGACGAGCGGAGCAACAAATACACCCGGGCCGCCCGCTTCCTGCGCGACTGGCGGGAGCAGGGGGTGATCATGCAAGAGCCGGCGGCCGTGCTCTACGTCTACCATCAGGAGTTCGAGGTCGAGGGGACGCGGCACGTCCGCCGCGGCGTGATGGCCCGCGTCCGTCTGGAGCGGTTCGGCACCGGCAACATCCATCCCCACGAGGAGACGATGTCCGGCCCCAAGCAGGATCGGCTGCTCCTCACCCGGGCCTGCCGGGCCAACCTCAGCCAGGTGTTCGGCCTCTACCCCGACCCCGACGGCGAGGTGCAGCGGGTGCTCGACGCCGCCGTGGCCGGCCAGCCCCCGGTCGAGGCCACCGACCATCTCGGCGTCAAGAGCTGGATGTGGCCGCTGGCGGACGAGGCCGTCGCAGCCAGGGTCGCCGGGCTGATGGGGCCCAAGCCGGTGTTCATCGCCGACGGCCACCACCGCTACGAGACCGCCTGCAACTACCGTGACGAGGTGGCGGCCGCCTGGGCGGCCGAGCACGGCGGGGCGCCGCTCTCCCAGGACCATCCGGCCAACTTCGTCCTCATGATGCTCGTGGGGATGAGCGACCCGGGGCTCGTCGTCCTCCCCACCCACCGGCTGTTCGTCGAGCCGGCCGTCGCCGGAGCAGCGGAACTGGCCGCCAGGCTGGGCGACTGCTTCACGGCCCGGGCCGTTGGCCAGGGCCCCGAGGCTGCCCGGCACGTCTGGTCGGCGATCGACCTGGAGGGGAACCAGGGGGTGCTCGGGCTCTACACCGCCGGCGACAAGGTCTGGACGCTGGCCACGATCACTCCCGCCGGCCGGGCTCGGATGGATTCGATCGCCGCCGACCATGGCCCGGCCTGGCGGAGCCTCGGCGTGTCGATCCTCCACAGGCTCGTGATCGGCGAACTGCTCGGCGCGAAGCAGATCCCGACCCCCGGCTACGTGCACCTCGTCCGCGAGGTCGAAGAGGGGCTGGCGACGGGCAAGTACCCGCTCGCGGCCCTCGTCATGCCCGCCAGCGTCGAGGACATCCGCAAGGTGAGTGAGACCGGCGAGCGGATGCCGGCCAAGAGCACCTACTTCTACCCCAAGCTCGCCAGCGGGCTGGTCTTCAATCCGCTCGACTGACAGGGCGGGTGGCACAGCGGTCGGAGTCCACCGCTCTGGCCGTTCCACGTGAAACTCGGCAGTCCGCGCCGCCTGGGCAGGCTATGGGCTCTGGGTAAACGCTGTCATTTCACGTGAAACGGCGGCGCCGACCTTGCGCGCTGAGCCGGTTCTGGCGGAGCGGCGGTCGCGGCCTGACGGTTCCTCCTGCGCGCGCCGATATTCCGTGAGCACCGCTCGTGCGCGTGCCAACGACGGAAGGGATTCTGCGCGTGGGAAGGATTCTCTGCGTGGCCAACCAAAAGGGAGGCGTCGGCAAGACGACCACCGCGTCGAACCTCGCGGCGGGCCTGGCCCGGGGCGGGATGCGAACGCTGCTCGTCGATCTCGACCCCCAGTGCAACGCCACGACCGGGTTCGGGATCGCCCCCGCCGTCACCCACCCGCTCGTCTCCGAGCTGCCGCTTCGCGAGTCACTCGTGGAGACGACCGTTCCCGGCCTGGCGGTCCTGCCCGGCAGCCGGAGCGTCCGCGACGTGGAGCGGATCGTGGCCCAGGCGCGGGCCGGGGCCGCCGTGCTCGAGGGGCACCTCGCCCGCGGGCTGGCCGCCTGGGACTACTGCCTCATCGACTGCCCGCCCTCGGTCGGGGAACTGACGCGGACGGCGCTGGCCGGGGCCACCGAGGTGCTGATGCCGATCCAGTGCGAGTACTTCGCGCTCGAGGGGCTGACGCAGATGATCGAGGTGATCCGCGACGTGATGGCGGAGCGGCCGGGCCGGCTGTCCTTCAGCGGCATCGTGCTCACGATGCACGACGCGGCGCTCGAGCTGACGGCCGAGGTCGAGGCCGAGGTCCGCGACTTCTTCGGCGAGATCGTTTTCGAGACGGTCATCCCCCGCGACGTGGCGGTGGCGGAGGCCCCCAGCCACGGCCGGAGTGTCATCGATTACGCGCCGCGCTCACCGGGAGCGCGGGCCTATACGGAGCTCTGCATGGAGGTGCGCGACTGTGAGTAGGGAACGACGACTGGGACGCGGACTGGAAGCCCTGCTCGGCCGGGCGGGCCTGGAGCCGCAGACGCCGGCACCGGCGGTGCAGGGGACGGCGGCGCTGGCGAGCCAGCCCGCCGCGCGGCCCGCGGCCGGACTCGGCTCGGGCGCGGCCCGGCTGTTCCTCCACGCTCCGGAGGAGCTGGAGAAGTCGGCCGCCGACCTGCCGGTCATGGAGGCCCGCGCCGACCGCATCGACGCCAATCCCTGGCAGCCGCGGAGCGTGGTCGGCGCTGCCGACCTCGAGGAGCTCGTGGCCAGCCTGCGGGAGCACGGGCTCGTGCAGCCGATCGTCGTCCGTGCCAAGGCCGACCGCTACCAGTTGATCGCCGGCCAGCGTCGGCTGGCGGCGGCCCGCCGGCTCGGCTGGGAGAAGGTGCCGGTCCGCGTCCTCGACGTGGACGATCGCGGCATGGCGGAGATCGCGATCGTCGAGAACCTGCAGCGCCGAGATCTCGATGCCCTGGAGAAGGCAGCCAGTTTCCGGCAGTATCTTTCCACCTGGGGCTGCACGCAGGAGGAACTGGCGAAGCGGCTGTCGATCGACCGCTCGCACGTGGCCAATCTGATCAGACTGCTCGAACTCCCCGAGGGGGTGCAGGGCCGACTCCGGTCAGGCTCGATCTCGATGGGGCATGCCCGCGCCCTCCTCCCGCTCGGCGACGAGGCGGAGCAGGTCCAGCTCGCCGACCGCGTGGCCGCCGAGGGGATGTCGGTGCGGACGCTGGAGGGGGAGATCCAGGAGATCCTGCGGCGCGACGACGAGGGCCTGGCGGACGACGACATGCAGGTCGGCGATGTCGGCAGCGACGAGGCAGCCGGCGAGCGGCCTGCGGTGCCGGCGAAGCGCCGGCCGGGGCGGCCGGCGACGCGGCGGCCGAGCCAGGTGGTGGCGGTGGAGAACCAGTTGCGGCGGGCGCTCGGCGTGAAGGTGGTCGTGCACGCCAACGGCCGGGGGGCGGGGCGGATCGTAATCCCGTTCGCCGACCTCGACGAGTTCCAGCGGCTGCTCGACCAGCTTTCGGAGTGACGTGAGAGACGTGCATGGCCGGGGCCGGTCGGCCGCGGTACACTCGCACGCCTCGGAGCGTAGCGCAGTTGGTAGCGCGCTTGGTTTGGGACCAAGAGGTCGAGAGTTCGAATCTCTCCGCTCCGATTCATTTTCGCCCTTGAAAACAAGGCGTTTGCGAGCGCGGCCGAAAATGCTCGCCCGGCCGATGCCCGCCCGGCGCTACCCCGGCGCTACCGCAGGACGGATTTCGCGGCCCCGCCGCCCGGCCGCACTGCGCCCGCGGGGTGGGGACCGCAACGAACGTGCCGGACGATCCGAGACCCCGCGACCCCTCGCCCCGCGTTTCCGGCGGTTTCGTTTGGGGGGGGGTGGGGTCCGCGAGAAATCGGACGTGCGGACGAAGACCCCATGCCCCCTTCACGCGAGAACGTGCCGGGTTTTCGAAAATCGCCGGGCGATCGTGGCGCAAGAAAGTCTGTGCAGGGCAGCGGATTTCGCAGCCGGGGGCCGGGGCGAGGGCCGACAAGGAAGGACCCGTCGCCCGACCGCTGCCGGACCGGGGGGCGGCGGGGCGAATCACGGCAGGATCGGCGACGGTCCGCCCCCGGCCCGCGGTTCGCACACTGGCGGGTCCTCCCGAGCGTTGTGGTCGGAACGCCGGCCTACGGATCGCCGACCGTGTCCGGCAGACTTGTCCCACCGCGAAAAGCGGGCACCCGTGCGACGGGTCCTTCCCAGCGGTCGCATCCAGCCCCACGGCCTACGGATCGACCGCCCGCCGACACACTGTTTGTTTTCCCGTTCCGCCGGTGTCGCGGGTCCTTCCGCCGGGCCGGCCGGCCGCGCCCCCGGCTGCGAAATCCCCCCGTGCCCTGACTCTCTCCCTCAGTCCGGCCGCCCGTGCTCGGCTGGGAAATCCATGGCCATCCTGAGCCGTAGTTCGCGATTCGCTTTTCGGGCGACCGGCTGCAATTCGTTGTGATCCCCTCTGTAAGATGGTAGCCTCCCCTCGTCAATCGCCTTCAATCAAAAGGGACAACAAATGCGGATTGTAAAATTCTTCGTCGGACTTGTTTTTTGCGTCGGTCTGGCACAGGTCTTCATGGCGAGCGGTAAGCAGCGACCGCAAAACATTGAAGCGCCCGCGAAACGCCAGCAGCCGCAAGCAGTCACGCCGGCTCCGCCAGAGAAGCCCTTGCCAAAGCCATCAACTGACACGGCCGAGACTCGGGAAAAGTTGGTTGACGCACTAGTTGAGCAGTTCAATCCGGCGCCCGCCGGATGGGCCGGGTTTGCGGTTCGCAAAGTCGAATTGAAAAACGTTGGCCAAGTAGCCGTCACGCTCAACTATTCAAAACAACCCAGTGGCTACCCGCAGGTTCAGGCCGACACAAAAAAGGTCGTCCGCGCGTGCTTGAAATGGATTCAGGAACAAGGCCACGATCCTGCAAAGGAATGGATCACGGTCATCGCTTCGGCTCACCTTCCAGAAAAGGGCGAGACTGGTAAGGACTTGGTGCGGATCATGGGCCGGAGTACCTACAACTTCAACAACGACCAGATCGAGTTCAAGAAAGATGCGAACCTGTGGTGACTCGCTTCCTTGACGCCGTTGGGCGAGCACCTCAAAAAACAATCCTGCCCCCTCGCCGGCGAAATGGCGAAATTCGAGAAACCGAGCGAAAGCCGCTGTTTTCAAGGGCTCGAATTTCACCGGCCGCGCCGGATTGAAATTCGGCGGAAATGCCGAAACTCCCCGCCACGTCCTCGCCAGCGGGGCCGGCCGGGCGAATTTGTGATTTTCTCCGAATTCCGCCAGATCGACCGCCGGCGAAATTCACCGGCCCGAAACCGGCGTTTCACTCGGCGATTCCGCTACCTCGGCTTGCCCGGCGGGAATTTCTCCATTTCTTGCGCCGCCGCCCCGGGGAACATTTCTTCCACCGGCGGGAGAACCCGCTCGCCGTCCGCGTCCCGCCCGGTCGGCTTCCATGCTTTCGGCGGACGACCGCGGCCGGCCGGGGCCGGGTCGGCTCGATCGAGGCACCCTTTGTCTTCCAGTTCGGCGAGGTACCCGTTCGCCGTGGACTGCCCCGTCTTCAGCCGGCGGCGCACGTCCTTCGCCGAGAACGGGACGGGAAGGGCGTCGAACGGGTCGTCCACCTCGGCGAGCAACCGCTCGAGGAACCGCCGCGCCGGGTCGGACAGGGACTCGCCGATCGTCCTCGCCAGCGGTCCCGACAGCAGCCGGGCGGCGACCGCGTAGTCCGCCGGCTCGGCGATCAGTCGTCCGTCCTGGTCCGTCTTCCGCTGCCGTTGGTGCAGCAGGGCGGAAGCCTGCACGATCGAGAGGACCATCGGGAGGGCGCGGCGACACTCGACCCGATCCGCGAACGCCTCGAGTTGTTCGACAAGCCGCTCGGCGAACGGAATCACGATCGCCCGCCGCTCGAGCAGCCGTTGCATGGCATGGTGCCGCGCCACGACGGGCGACACGTCCGAACGAACCTTGCCGCTCGCCACGGCCGCCAGCCGTCGCATGATCGTCTTCGTCTGCACTCGCCGTTCGTCCGTCGAAAGCATGATGCACCGGTTCGCGTCTTCCTCGAACACCCGCGCCGCAGTCGTGGATTCCACGAACGCGATCGGTCCTTCCTGCTCGATCGTCACGGTCTGGATTTCGCCGTCCACCTTGCAGGGCATCATCTTCGTGAGCCGGCCGGCGGACAGCATTTCCCGCAGCGCCCGCGTAGCCTCGGCTTTGTCGTCGTTCTCGATCCGCGACCGCTCGCCCGCCACGACCCAACGGTGCGACAGGCTCCCCGGCCGCGCATGGAACAGGGCTTGCGGCGTCATCGTCGTGGCGAGCACGACCGATTCGTTCGGGAACAGGCTCGCCACCTTTTCGACGGTGTGGGACTTCCCCGAGGACGATTGCCCCTGGACGATCGCGGCGAGGGGGCGCGGCAGCAGCCGGGAGGTCCCGACCAAATACAGGGTCAGCCGCAGGTCGTCTTCGCCGGCGACCCCGGCGGCTTCAATGTCGTTTCCGATTCGGTCGATCAGCGCCGGGTCCTCGAGCAGTCGCGCCGCTTCCTCGAGCACCGCGGGGTCGGTCTGCTCGAGCGCGGTACGGGTCTGCTCGGCGAGGTCGTCCGGCGGTGCCGCGTCCGTCTGCGGGGCGTTCTCGGCGGACCGCTCGCTCGCGGCGCGCAGTAGTTGGGCTTGCACGTCCTCGGCGGGAATCCCGTGTTCATCGGCGAGCCGCGCCGCGTATTCGTCCCGTTTCGTTTTCTTCGCCAGATCGACCGTATCGGTGTCGATCAGTTCGCCGCTCGCGCAGTCGAGAACCTCCACGATGGTCCGCCTTTGCTTCCCGAGCGGAGTGAATCGGAATTCGACCGGCGCGGCGGCGGTGTTCTCGGGGCTGCTCATTCGGACTTTCTTTCGGGTTGTCGTGGGTCTGCGGCTTCCTGCCGTTGGTCCAATCGAAGGGTCGTTTTCTGGAACGTGTCGAAGGTCGGGCGAGGGCGTGAACTGGTCACAGATCGCAAATGTCGAAGCCGTTTTTCGTCGTCGCGTCCGATTTCCGCAGCGCGGCTTGCGAACGTTCGATTTCCACAGTGACAGCCGAACAGGCATCGTCCCCGCCGAGGTCCCGCAGTCGGTCCCACAATTCAGAATCGAACGTGAACCCATGCGGCAAATGCTGCCGGCGGATCGCGTGAGACAGGACCGCCACGACCGCCAGCCGCAGCCGGCCGGCGAGGTCCTCGAGGTCTACGGCCCGGCCGCGCACGTCCGCGTCGGTGTCGTCCTTCGTCATTCCGCACCCCCTCGCGCCCGCCGGCGCACGTCCCGCGCGAGGTCGTGGAAGCCGGCTTGCATGAACTGCCGCGCGGCCCCCCGCAGGATCGCCCGCCGCTGCGGCCCTTGCAGCCGCGCGGCTTCCTGCACGTCCTCCCGCGCCCTGGAAAGGTGTCGCCCGAGCCGGCTGTTCGTGTTCGTCAGTCGGTTGGCGTTCACGACCGGACCCCCTTCCTGCCGGCGGTCCACCGGCTCGAGCGGATCGTCCTGGTCGGGTTCGTCTTCGCCGGTGCAGCCGTCCCCGGGGGGGTCGGTCGCCGGTTCGGGTTCGTCTTCGCCGGCGGCGGCTGCACGTCCTGCCGATCGACCGCCGGCTCGAGCAGTTCGGCGGACGACACGAACCGGCGGCGGAACGAATCGAACGACCCGACAGCCCCGCCGCCGGCGGCGGCGTATGCGATCACGGCGGCGGTACTCGCCCCCGAGCACCGCGACCCGACCGGCTCGAGGTCCACGTCTTCGATCCGCTGGCAAGCCGAATCGACCATGCGACCGATCAGTAGCCGGTCGTCCGGCCCGATCGGGACTTGCCGGCCGACCAGGGCGAGCACCTTCCCGCCGAGGTCGATCCGGCGGAACTGGTCCGCCAGCGTCCGAGCCGGGGCCGGGCGGCGGTCCAGGGAAGCCGGGCTTGCCTCCAGACCGTAGGATTCAAGAGCGACGACAATCGCCATTTGCAGCCCCGGCGCGGGGCAGTAGATTCCGTCCATTCGACCCGCCTCCCAACGGGTTCACCGCGACCCCCGCCGAATCTCACCCCGGCGGGGGTCGCAGCATTTTTGGGGTTAGGTCCTCGGGTTCCTGGTCCTGGTCGCGCCGCCGGTCGATTCGCCGCGCTCGGCGATCCACTGGGACAATTCGCTCGCGCGGTACCTCACCGCACGGCCAACCCGCACCTCGGGCGGGCGATCCTCGCGTCCCTGCCACTTCCAGCGGGCGAGGGTCTGCGGCTGGAAGCCGAGAACCTCGGCGGCTTGCTTGCGGGTCAGCAGCCGGTCGTCCGTTGCCGTTGCCATTCGTCACGTCCTTTCGGTTTCGTGTTCGTCGCACGTCGTCCACGACGGACGATTGATTGCGACAACAGGAAACCTACGGGCGATTGACGACCCGGGAAACGACGAACCAGCGGGTTTGTCGTGCGATTCGACAAACCCCGGGGTTTGTCGTCAGCCGCTCGAGCAGCGGCTTTTTCAGTCGATTCCGTCCACGATCCGCGCAACGTGGCGTTCCGAAATCTGAAACTCTTCGCCGACCCGCATATACCGCACGGTTTTCTTCGGGGTCGTCTTTCGCAGTTCGCGGAACCGTTTGCGGATCGCTTTATGGATCGGCGCGGCTTGTGCTCGGCGAGCCGCTCCACCCTTGCGGGCGGCTTCCCTTAGCCCCTCGATCACCGGCGCGGCTTCGGCGGACTGTTTCAGATCGTCTGCGTATCGCCACATGGCGAGAAAGAATCCCTGCGCCATCGCCGTGTTTATCGCCGCATGCAGCACCATCAATTCGGCATATGAAAAATCCAACTGGTCCCACTTCCAATACTCAGGATCGCCGAGGTCATCGCCGCAAGGTGTGAATCGGTTGTATGATTCGCTTGGGAAATGATCGAAGAACCGCCACGGCTCAGATACGATCATTTCGACTACCCACAAGTACGTTTGCTCGCCGTTGGCGGCGATCGCTTTTTCGATGTCAGGCGGGACGGCAATTCCTCTAATCTTCGTCCCGTTGGTCCAGCACGGTATTCCATCAGCGGGCCTGAATCGCGGATAGTCTCCGGTGTCGGACCATAGCGGCGGAATCCGCTGGCCGTTTTCGTCCGGTAGCACCAGTGGCTTCGCCGGCAGCGCCGGCGTCTTCCTCTTGTTCCGGCCGGCTTTCTTCCGTTTCATCCATGCCCCTTCCGTTTCTGTTTCCGTTCCTCGGCTTTGCGCCGCTTCCGGTCGGCGTGAACGACCGACCGCATAGCGTCCGTCGCACGTTCGACCGATTCCCGAACCGGGTCCAGGGTCAGCCGCGCGTAGACCGCCGTGGATCGCGTGTTCCGGTGCCCGAGGGACTTTCCGATCAGCAGTTCGGACGACCCGTTCGCGGCTTGCCACGACCCGAACGTGCGCCGCAGATCGTGCAGCCGCACGTCCTCGAATCCCGCCGCCTTGAACACCTTCGCCAGCGGTTTCCGAACGTCCTTCAAGTGTTCCTTGCCATGCCGGCCGGGGAACACCCATTCCCGCCCGCCGGCGGCGAACAGGCGCGACCGAATCACCTCCACCGCTTCGGCGACCAGGGGAACGTAAACCGGCGACTTGTTCTTCGAATCGGTCTGCGGAATCGTCCAGACCGCTCGAGGTAGGTCAACGTCCGCGAACCTCATTCGCATGAGCGCCGTTTTCCTCGCCCCCGTCAGCAGGGCGAGCCGCAGGAAATCGGCGATCCGCACGTCCTCGGCGGCGTCGATCGCGTCGAAAAGCCGGGGTAGTTCCTCGGGGGTCACGAACCGTTCGCGTTCGTGCTCCGTGAACGGCTTCACCTTCCTCACCGGGTTCCCGCCGGCGAAATTGAAATCCCCGGCGGCAACCTCGAACAGCCGGTGCAGGACCCCGCGCCAGCGGTTCGCAAGGTAGGGGCCGTTTTCCTTGCCGAGCCGGCGGTGCATTTCGAGCACGTCCATCTTCGTCACGGCGGACAGCCGGCGGGACTTCCAGGTCGGGGAATTCGCCTCGAACAGCCGTTCCATATGCGCCCACGTCCGGCAGTTCGGCTTCCAGTGATGTTCGACCGTGTGGGCGAGGACTTCGCCGAGGGTCGGATCGGACCGGTCGGGTTGCCGGCGGCGGCGGCGTTCGGCGTTCGGGTCGCGCCCCTCGGCGATTTCGCCGGCGGTTTTCTGGACCAACCGCCGGGCCGCTTCCGGGGTCAGGTCGGGATAGCCCCCGAGCCGGACCCGGCGGGGCCGGCCGTTCACCTTGCGGTAGAGGTAGAACGACCGCGCGCCGCTCGAGGTCGTTTCCAGGTAGAAGCCGCGCACGTCCTGGTCGAAGACGACCGTGCGGCCGGTCGCGGGAACCGGAATCGCGTCGATGGTCCGTTTGGTCAGCCGTGTTCGTGTCGGCGGGGTTCGTTTCTGGCGGTTCGGTTGTGCGGTCATTTTGAACACCTATGGGAACCAAACGTTCCTCGGCGCTACCTCGGCGCTACCGCCGGGGTCTACTCGGGTCCATGAACGTCAACGAACGTCCACGGCCAAATATCGCCATTTTCTACGGGTAAATCAACAGAAAAGCCGTCCCGAGGGGGGCGTCTTCAATCCCCGTCCATCCCCCCCGAAATTTGGTTTGGGACCAAGAGGTCGAGAGTTCGAATCTCTCCGCTCCGACTCGATGGCGACGAACCAGTCGACGCTGGATCGTCGAGCGGCGGAATTGTATGGTTCCCGGGAGTACGGTACGCTCCCGAAGTCAGTGCCTGGGCAGCGGCTCGACTCGCGGTAAACCGCGGCGCAGCCGCGGGGTTCCGGTGCCTCGAAATTCCCGGCACCGCAGCATCGACGGCGCCGTGCAACAGGGAGCCGATGCAGGATCATCAATGGCTCGACTCGACAGGCATATGCAGAGGCTCGAGTCGCTCCGCAGGCGACTTGGGTTCATCATCGATGCGTTGTGCATTCGTCAAATTGCGAGTTGTGTATTGTCGATCATCCCCGTCCGCCGGACCGCTGACGGAGCTTCGGTTCGAATCCGATGCTGGTCGGACATCCTGGCTTACGAGGAGATTTTCACTGGCGGAATCTACGATTCCGTGTTCGACGCGGCCCCCGTCGCGACGTATTGCGACCTGGGTTGTCAGAGCGGCATGGCGATCTTAAGGCTTGTGAACCGGTCTGGGCCGCCGGCATGTAGCCTGCTGATCGACGGCAATCCGCGGGCCGTGGCCCGCTGTCGGGAAAACGTGCGCGAAGCGGGGATCAGGCACGCGGTAGTCGTTCACGGCGCCGTCGGCTGCGGCGCCGGCGATGCTCATGATGGCACAGTGCATTTCAAGATTGTGCCCAATGAACTCGAGTGCTGTGTGGCGGAGATCGGGGCGACGCCGATGGTTGCGCTCACCTTGCCCGTCCCAGCCATCGATCTGGAGGCCGCGTGGCGCGAGCATTGCGGCGACGTTTCGTGTGAGTTGCTGAAGATGGACATCGAAGGAGCCGAGCTGAATGTGCTTCGCACGGAGTCAAGGTTCCTGAAGCGCGTGCAGCGATGCGTGCTCGAATGGCATGATCCACCGGCTTCGCTTGCCGAGATAACGAACATGCTTCGCACGCACGGGTTTGTGGACATCGAGTCGATCTGGCAACGTGATTCCACGGGCGTGTTGACCTGCCGGCGTAGTCGTTGCGACGACGAGACACGGTCCGGGGCCGATGCGTGCGGCCAGTAGCCTTTAATGTCGGTTCTTCGGGACTTTCAGTGGCACCGTAGCTGCGGTTTCAGATCCAGTTTCCCGCAAAAGAACAAGATTCGCGTTTGGTAGTTCGGGAACGAGCGAAAGCCGCGAGCCGCGTACTTCAAGGACTGGATGACGCTGTTGAAGCCCTCACTCGCCGCATTCGTGATTCGATAGAGGAAGTAGCTCAAAAGATTCGGGAGGTGCCGCTTGAGCATCTTGGCCACCTTGACCATAGGCCGGAGGCGGCATCTTGCTCCCCATGCGTACCACCGCTTGAAGAACTGCTCGGCACTCGTCGAGTAGACATGACGCCAGAACCAGCGGAAATCTTCCTTGATTGCCCAGGCTCGGGCCGTTTTCAGCCCTTTGCGGCGGATGGCTGCGAATCTACGGCGCTGCTTCCATGAGAGGTTGGACTTGTTGAGGAGCCAGAGTTGGCGTGTGCCCTTCAGCCGGTCATCGTCTTCCGCTTGGAGAGCCTTGTTTTCTGATCGCCGCACTTGATCTACAGCTTCACCGAGGTGCTTGGCCACATGGAACTTGTCGTGCACCAACTTGGCATTCGGAGTCTGTTTCGCCACGGCATTTGCATACGCAGGAAGCATGTCGGCCGCCACGGCTTGGACCTGCTGCCGCTGCTCGGGCGTCAGGGTCTGGAGGATCGCCTCTGCTGCGACCTGCGTTCTGTCTGGAACGACGTCCAGGACGCGGGAACCATTGAGATCTGTCAGCACAGTGATGTAGTCGTGGCCTCTTCCGAAGCTCTTTTCATCGATTCCGAGATGGGGAATCGGCGTTGCCTCACGCCGCTCCAGGCCCCGCTCGACAGCTCGGTTCATGATCGTCTGCAAGGAATCCCAGGAGAGTCCAAGAAGGGCAGCAGCGGCTTTGACGTTGCGGCACGCCTGCAACACTTCGATGGCAAAGGCTTCGAAGAGCAGAGTGAATCGACTATGCTTTCCGGCCCACGGAGGTATGATCGTCTTCACTCCGTGTTCCGGGCAGCGGGATCGAGGAAGTCCGGCGACCAGCTCCGTCGTGACCTGCATGGTGTCGAGGTGTCGCCAACGCCGTTCATCGGCATGATCGGCAAGGCCACATGCACGGCCAGATTCAGGACAGGCGATGCCCGAGCCGACGTGCTTCAAGCGGATTTCGACTTGGCGGTCCTCGAGCCGTAGGTCAACCGCCTCAACCCGCCAGGATTCGTCGGTTCCCAGCAGTCGGGCGTAGTGGGTGGCAAGTGTTTCCATCCCCCCATTTTAAGCCTCGCCCGTCCGAACTCTGCCAGCTCGTGCCACGAAATTCCCCGAAGAACCTTAATATGTCGGAGCCAGGTGAAAAGCCTGATATTCCCGTGTGCTCGCGAGGTGCGTCGCCTTACCTTTTCCACGCGATCCACGGGGCAGGTTCTCTTCCGCACCTCACGTGCTCTCGGAAAACCGTCCCAACGCACATCCATAAACCATGAAAATCGCGATTCTCTATGACGTTTTGTATCCCTTCTCCATTGGGGGCGGTGAGAGAACCAACTGGGAGCTTGCCCGCCGCCTGGTGGCGCGGGGTCACGAGGTAACCCTTGTGTCTTCGCGGATGTGGGCGGGAAGGTCGGATATCGAGCGTGAGGGGGTTCGGTGCGTGGGTGTGTGTCGATGGCACGCGCGAGCCAACGGGCTCGGAAACCGGAGCATCGCGCAGCCGGTCCTCTTCGCATTCGGAACGTTTCTGTTTCTTCGGCGGGAGAACTTCGACGTCGTCGTATGCTGTGCGTTTCCATACCTCGCCGCGCTGGCAGCCAAAGCCGCTCTGGCGTTCACGCGCACGCCGCTCATGCTGATGTGGTTCGAAGCCAGGGGTCTTGCCGCATGGATGAGACAAGCAGGACCGGTTCTCGGCGCGTGCGCGGCTTTTTTCGAGAAGTGGGCAAGCTGCCTTTCGTCGTTGAATCAAGCCAATTCCTCGTTTACGGCCGGTCGCATGGTTCGGCTGCTCGGGATGCGGCCGGAATCGATCACGATCATCCATTGCGGCGTCGACAATGCATCACTGGCCGCGCTGACGGAAAATCGCAAGGAACCGGCGATTCTCACGGTCAGTCGCCTGGTGCCGCACAAGAGAATAGACACCCTCATCCGCGCATTCAGGAATCTGGCTGGCGAGTTTCCGGATCTCATGCTGTGGATAGTCGGTTCTGGCGTCGAGCGCGCTGCGCTGGAGAGCGAAGTGCGGGAGTCTCGCCTCGTGGAGCGGGTGGTGTTCATGGAGCATGTGCCGGAAGAATCGCTTCAACGACTGCTTGGGACAGCGCGGGTGTTCGTGCTGCCATCGGAACAGGAGGGGTTTGGCATGGTGCTCGTCGAAGCCATGGCCGCCGGCGTGCCTGTGATTGCCAGACGATCTCCGCTTTCCGCCGCGCAGGACATCATCGAAGACGGCCGCGATGGCCTGCTATTCGACAGCGATGAAGCACTGGTGTATCTGTTGCGCCGCGTGCTTACAAACGACGATCTGGCAGCAACGCTGATCGCAGCCGGCAAGGTCAAGGCTGCCGAGAATGACTGGGATGGTTCGATTGTCCCGGCTTTTGAAGCGTGGATGGCAAGCGCGACTCGCCGGCACGGATTCGGCCGGGTGTCGTGATGGTGGGACACGTTGTGATGGCGGGGCAGGCAGGCCGTGTCAGAATCGAAGAGTGGGGCGTCGCCGAATCTCAGAACACTGGTGCCAAAGTGTGGAGCCTGTGCCGGGGTCTGTCTGAAAGCCGGGCCGGATTGGCTGCGTCGCGGATGTGTGAGCGGACGGCCGAGCAAAGGTTTCTGACAGAGCCTAGGGCGCCGTGTCGTTCGTTCGATTATCCGGCTCACTACCTCGCGAACGCCTCATGTCCGCGACGACGTAGATCGGCCGCTGCTTGGCCTGGAAGTAGATGCGGCAGACGTATTCCCCCACCACAGACGTCGCTACCAGGTTCGCACCCCCGAGCATGAAAGCCAGTACGAGCAGCGATGTCCAACCACGGACGGTGACGTCCTTGAACAACATCTGCGTGATCAGTGTGTTGGCCAGGTAGACGCCCGCCACCAGGCAGACCACGATCCCGATCAGCAGCGCGATCCGGATCGGGAGCCGCGAATAGCCGAACAGGCCGTCAAGGGCGCCCTCGACGCGGCGCAGCACGCTGTACCGTGTCACGCCGGCATGGCGACCGGGCCGGTCGTAGGGGACGCCGATCTGCTTGAACCCCACCCAGCTCCGCATGCCCCTGATCAACCGGTCGCGCTCCGGCATCTGCGCGATCAGCTTGGCGACCCGCTTGCTCATCAGCCCGAAGTCGCCGGCGTCGAGCGGGATTGGCCGCTCTGCGATGGCATTGAAGGCACGGTAGAAGGCGGCGAAGCAGAACCGCAGCCAGAGCGGCTCCTTGCGGTTCCTGCGCACGCCGTAGACCACGTCGTGCCCGGTGCGGAAATGATCGAGGAACGTGGCGATCAGTTCCGGCGGATCCTGCAGGTCGGCGTCGAGGAAAATCAACGCGTCCCCCGACGCGTGGGCCATGCCGGCGGTGATCGCCGCCTGGTGGCCGAAGTTCCGCGACAACCGGACGACGAGCCACGAGAGCCGGTCGTCGGCCGGCAGGGCGGCGATCCGCTCGACCGTGTCGTCGGTGCTGCCGTCGTCCACGAACACCGCCTCGAAGCGGGCATCGGCGATGCCCGCGGTGACCTCCCGGAGCCGCGCCCAGAGCGCCGCAACGTTGTCGGACTCGTTGAGAACGGGAATGACGAGGGAGACGAGCATCGCGGATGGCATGGGTACGACGAAGGGACCCCACTCTCGGAGCTGGGCCGCCTTCCAAATCTACCATCCTCCGGTGGCGGCTACCTGGCGGCCGCGAGGGGCTTCAATAGGCCGGCAGTCCCTTGATGTTCAGAACCGGGACCGTGAAGCCAGCCGCGGCCAATTGCTGCTTGGCCCGCTCCGGCGGATAGGCCGTGGGCTCGATCACCACCAGGGCCGCGACGTTCTCCCCCTTCAGGTTCGCCAGGGCCGCGTCGACGAGTGCCGGGTCCATGCCCCCGTCCACCGGCAGCATCAGCGCCCGCCGCCGGGCGTAGTAGCAGACGAGGCTCGACCAGTCCTGGCCGACACAGACGATGACCGAGCCCTCGGGCGTCGCCGACCGAATGTATTCCGCCACGCGGAGCACCTGCGTGTCGCCGAGTGTTTGGCGCGGCAGATGCATGGCCCGATGGCCCGTCACGGCGGCGAACGCCGCGAGTCCCAGCAGGATCAGGCCCGCCCGGCGGGTGCGGGTCTCCTCCAGCAGGGCCACGAAGGCGAATCCCAGCGCCATGATCAGGAACACGCCGTTCGCGTTCATGTAGTAGTCGTGGACCATGTGCAGGTTCGTGAACACGGCCGGCGCGAGAAGGTAGCAACCCAGGCAGGCGAGGGTCTCCCGCCGCCGCCGGGGCACGATGAGCGTGATGACGAGCGCCGCACCGAGGAGCATCCAGGCGAGCGGCGGGTAGCCGATCAGTTCCACGAACCGGTCGGTGATGATCGTCCACACCCGGAGGGAGAATTTCTGCGGCCACGTGCCGAAGAGCCACGCATCGTGCCTGGCACCGCGGAGATAAAGGGCGGCGATCGGGTTCGCGGCCCGGACTCCATCCGCGAACGCCGACCAGACGACACCCGCGAGCAGCGGCAGCGCCGGGATTGCCAGCCACCACGCTGCCCGCCGCCATCGTTCGCGGGCCACTCCATCCGGTTTCACGTCTCGCCACGCCGCGGCCGCCGCCAGCAGGCCGCAGGCCGCGAACGGCACCACGAACGTGGTGATCTTCAGCAGCGCACAGAGGGTGCCACAGAAAATGGCGACACCCCAGGTGAGCCAGGAGCGGTTCCGCACGGCCTCTAGCGTCGCGGCCAGAAACGCCATGCCGAAGAACGTGGTCATGAGCTCGATCATGAACGTCCGCCCCCAGAAGATGTAGAAGGGGCTGATGACGAACAGTGTCGCCGGCACCCAGGCGAGCCCCGGGGAAACGCCGCAGGCCCGGGCGATCCGCCAGATGGGGATCGTGGTGAGCAGGAAAAACACGAG
The DNA here is from genome assembly GCA_014192425.1 of Planctomycetia bacterium. Classification (NCBI taxonomy): domain Bacteria; kingdom Pseudomonadati; phylum Planctomycetota; class Planctomycetia; species Planctomycetia bacterium. The sequence continues at coordinate 118,431 of BJHK01000010.1, forward strand.
CGAGACGAACCGGCCGGTCTGGTCGAGCGGCGTGCCGAACAGACCCACGATCCGGGCGACGATCCATTGGTAGAGCGGGAACTCGAGCGGGATCGACCACGGCTTGCCGAGCACCGGCGTCTCGTAGGCCAACCGGAACGGCTGGCCGATCATGAACTGCGCCGTCATCGCGGTCTGCGACTGGCGAAACGAATGCCGGTCATTGAGCGTGTTGGCCCAGCCGATGCTCGCGGTCCAGACGGCGTACAGGAGACCGACCACGAACAGGCCGAAAAAGAGACGACTGAGAAGCTGGTCCGCGTCGAATGCGGAGCCGATGGCTCCGGACAGCGGTCCTGCTGTCTGCGGTCCCGGCGCACCGGGTGCCGCCGCCCGGCGCCTCCCGGTCCGGGCCTCCGCCCCGCGGTCGGCACGGTCGCCATCGGAAAGCATCTGATTCATCGCATTCCACTCGCTGCAGAGGCACGCCCCACTGATCCGCATTTCATGAGCGGCAGCCGGGAATTCATGAGCATACTACTGGGAGCACGTTCTTGTAGACATCTGTCGTCGATGCATCCGTGAGGGGCTGCTCATGCCCTGAGAGGCGGCGTTGCTGGCACGTGAAGGCAGGAAGCCGAAACGCAGCCAGCATCGAGTGAACGAAGGCCTGGAGGGCCGGAGTGAACGTCCGACGGTTCGGGGCGTGGGCAGCCCCGAACCGTCGGCTCGTTGTGTCAACTATTGGATGCTCTCGGTTGTAAGCCCGGCAGGCGCACTCTCAACGGTCCCTGGATTGGAGCCCGGATTTCCCCAGCCTCGGACCTGCGACGGCGACTTCGGGGGCAGCGATTCCGCTGGGCCGGGCGGCCGGGCCGGATGGCCTGGCCGCCCGACACCACCACGGGCAATCAGCGGACGAACGCGGCCATGCCGCTGAACGCCTTCAGCATGCCGACGAGCACGGCGGCCCGCGGCGACAGGATCGTCAGGCCGTACATCAGCCGGGCCTGCCGCGTGACCGGTGGCTTGCGCACCAGCGCCACCGCCGGGCTGATCCGCGGCGAGACCAGGCCGATGCCGGCGAGCCGGCCGGCCTGCGTCTTCAGGCCGCCGAGTTGGCCGATCTGGGCGAGCATGCTCAGCCGCGGGGCGATCAGGCCGAGCGGGCTGGCCGTCGGCAGGCCGGGCAGCGTGGGAACGAGCGGCTTGTTGAGCCGGGCCAACAGGCCGCCACCGGCGGACGAACCGCCCCACTGCGCCTGGCAGGGGGTGATGGAGGAGATGGCAAGCGCGAACGCGACAGCCATGACCGGAAGAGAACGAGTCATCGTCAGGGTCCTCTGGGGATGGGAAACACGCGGGCCGGAGTCGTTCCGGCCTTGTCCCGACGCTAGTTGGGCAAGCCGGGGTCGCAATGCGTGTTCACGCTCCCTGGCAACGCATGCCGATGCCGGGCTACCGAACGTGACGGCTGGCGCGGTCGTAGGGCGGCTGGCGGCGGAGCCGCCCCTCCGCGGTCACACCACGAGCTTTCGAACGAGCCTTAGCAGACTGTGGAACAAGTCTGCCGCCGCACGATGGAGCGACCGTCGACCCAGGAAACCCTCGGCGTTTCCTGCGGTCGACCAAGTGGAAAAAGGCCATGGATGGCTTTTTCCACGGACGTTTAGGGCCGGTCATCGCCGGCGGCCCGCCGCCAGACCGTCTTCCCTTCCTTGATCGTCTCCACGACGCGGATCGACTCGATCGTCCCCGCCGGCACGGTGAGCGGGTTCGCGGAAAGCACGACGAGGTCCGCCAACTTTCCGACCTCGATCGAGCCCTTCTGCTTCTCCTCGCCGTACATCCGGGCCCCGTCGATCGTGATCGCCTCGAGTGCCTCGAGCGGCCCGACCCGCTCGGCCTCCCCCAGCGTCTTCCCCGACCGCGTGACGCGGTTGACGGCGGTGTGGATCGTGAACAATTGGTCGAGCGGCGAAACGTTGAAGTCGGTGTGGTTCGCCGGCCGGAGGCCGAGCGCCCGGGCCGACCGCATCGGGCTGATGAACGAGGCCTGCTCGGGGCCGCGGTTCGTGACGTGCGTGTCGCCAAAGTAGAAGCAGTGGAGCGTGAAGAAAGACGGAGTGATCTTCCAGGCCGCGAACTTTTCCAGCTGGTCGCGGCGGATGAACTGCGAGTGGATGCCGACCGTGCCGCGCGGCTTCGCCGGGTCGTCGCCAGCCGCGAACCGATGGGCTTCGAGGACCGCATCGATCGCAGCGTCGCCGTTGCAATGAATGAACAGCGTCGCGCCGCCGTCGTAGACCTGCTTGAACCAGTGGTTGAGCATCGCCTGCGGCACCGTCGGCTCACCGCGCCACTCCTTCTGCCCCGACGGCCCGCCGGTGAGATAGGGCCTGGTGAAGAAGGCCGTTCGCCCCTGCGGTGAGCCGTCGGCCAAAAGTTTCACGCCGCCGATTCGCAGCCGGTTGCGATACTCGGGCTCGTTCCGCGGCGGCCGCCCGGCGAAGATCGTGTCGATCTCAGCGATGAATGGGAGAGCGACGACGTCGAGTTTCAGAAGGCCGCGATCGGCGGCGACCCGCATCAGGTCGAGCTGCCGCTTCATCGTCGCCCCCTCCTGGGCCGTGGTGGTGCCGGCGCGGAGGTACAGGTCCTGGCCACTGCCCAGCAGTTCGACGAACTCGTCGTCCGTCGGGCCAGGGAGGTTGGAGAAGATCGGCAGAAATGCGGTCTCGAAGAGCAGGCCGCTGGGCTCGTTGCCACCCGGCTCACGACCAATCACGCCCCCGGAGGGCGTTGGCGTGGCGGCGCTGATGTTGAACCGGGCGAGGGCCCGCGAATTGAGCATCGCGCCGTGGCCGGAGACGTGGACGAGGATCACCGGGTTGTCGGGGAAGGCAGCGTCGAGTTCCTGCCGCGTTGGGCCGCGCTTCTCGGCGAGCAGGTCGGGGTCGTAGCCGAAGCCGATGACGAAGCCGCCCGGTGCGATCGTGCGCCGGGCGCGGAGCTTCTGGAGTTGCGCGACCACATCGGCCACGCTCGCGCACGGACCCGCGGGCGGCGACGCGCAGAGGGCCTGCACCTGCACGTCCACCGCACTGGCGAAATGACTGTGGCCGTCGACGAAGCCGGGGACCAGCGTCCGGCCCCCAAGGTCGCTGACCTCGGTGTTGGGCCCCTTGAGCCGAAGCACGTCGGCCTCGTCGCCGACGGCGATGATTTTCCCATCGGCGATCGCCAGCGCTGCGGCCGTCGGCTGTGCCGGATTGACCGTCACGATCGAGCCGCCACGGATGATCCGTTCCGGCGGGGCGGCAGGGACCGCCCGCTGGGGGGCGATGCCGAAGCAGAGCAGGAGAACTACGCCGGGCAGGATCCGAAAGAGGAAAAGGGGCATCGATTCCTCGCCTCTCGGGCAGGGGGCATGTCGCGGCGGGCTGCCCGCCGTGGACCGCGATGGTACACTCGCGCGATATGAAACCGACATCGCTGTCACTGGTCCGTCTGGTCCTCATGCTCCTCTGGTCCGTCGGCGGAGCCGCCACCTGCGGCCGCGCTGCCGCCCCCACGCCGCCGACGTTCGCCGGCTGGCAGGGGATGCGCGTCATCCCGCTCGACGGCCGGGCCGAGCGGCTCACGGTCGCCGATCTGGGCAACGACGGCCGCGACGACGTGATCGTCGTCAACCCGCGGCAGGCCCGGATCGACCTCTACCGCTGGCTCGATCGCGCCGACCGCGTCCGCGAGGACGCCAAGGATCCGGAGCGGCCCAACGAACTGCCGCTGGCACCCGAATGGTCCCACGGCGAGGTGGCGATCGATGAGCTGCCCGTCGATGCGGTCGCCCACGACATCGACGGCGACAAGCGGCCCGAGCTGCTCGTGCTCACCACGCCCTCGAACCGGATCGCCATCTACTCCCAGGCCGCCGACAAGGCGATCGATGCCAAGAACGCCTGGAAGAAGACCGGCGAGTGGAGCCTGCTCGCCGCCGCTGCGGGGGGCAAGAGCGGCAGCCTCCTCGTCCGTGACCTCCCCGGCGGGAAGCACGAACTGCTCGTGACCTGCGAGCAGGGCATCCAGCAACTGCCCCTCGTCCGGGGCAGCCGGGCACAGTGGCTCGCGCCCCGCGAGACCCGGGGGCGAGTTGACTGGCGGCTCGCCGACCTCGACGGCGACGGCGACGACGACCTCGTCGAGTGGTCGAACGTCGCTCGGCAGGTGGTTCGCTGGTATGCCTGCGCCGCCGACGGCAGCCTGCTCCCTGCCCAGACGATCCACGACCAGACGGTCGACGGCTTCGCCACCTGCGTCCCGAAGTCGGGCAAGGCCGATCTGCTGCTCCTCGGCGGCAGTGACAAGGGGGTGCTGCGGCGCTACGGCCTCGTCACCGGCGAGCCGACGCTGATCGGCCGGCAGGACGCGCTGCCGATGGCCGGCGCGGCCCGGCGCGGCTGGTGCGGGATCACGATCGGGACGGACGGCAAGGCGACGCCGGCGATCGTGGCCGTAGACTCGACCCAGCCCAGGCTCCGGGTTCATCGCCTCGCCGAGACCGGCTGGCAGGCGGAGGAGACCTTTCCCGCCATCGGTGGCATCAAGGCCGTCGCCGGCCCCGTGGGCAGTCCCGGCCTGCTGCTGGTCTGGGCCAAGGACGCCGCCGACCTGCACCGGGCCCGCTGGGAGAACGGCCGGCTGACCTACCCGCAGCCCTGGGAGCAGGAGGGAAAGGACCGCAAGATTCTCGCCCTCGACTCGGTCGGCTCGACCGTCTGGTGGGCCCAGCGGGTGGGGAACGACGTCGATCTCTTCACGTGGCCCGCCGGCGTGCCGGAGCCCAAGCGGACCCGCTACGCGGAGCTCGGCGGCAAGGTGGAGCAGGTCGTCTGGCTCGGCGGCGACACGCTGCTCGTGCAGGATGCCTACGCCACCGGCGGCAGGCTGGTGCGGCTCCAGGACGGCAAGCCGGTGGTGACGTCGCCGGCGCTCCTTGCCAAGCTCGACCCGGCGGAGTATTTCGCGGTCGACGTCGGGGGCACGCTGCGCAAGGCCCGGCTCACCGACGGCGTGCTGCAGTGGCTCGGTGACGACCTCCACCCGGTCGACCAGGTGATGCTCACCGAGGGGCAGAAGATCGCCTCCTACCTGCCGATCGCCGGCGAGCCGGGGACGCCCGCGCAGGCCTGGGCGCTGGAGCAGGGGGGCGGTTTCATGCACCGCCTGCAGGCCGACGCCGCCGGCGTGATGCGGGTCGTGGAGAGCGTGAAGCCGCCGGCGGGCGCGGTGCTGCGGAGCGACCCGGTGCTGGGAATGGTGCTCGTCGACCAGGAGCGGATCGTGCGGCTGTCGCGCGGCCGCCCCTGGGAGCTCAAGTTGCTCGAGAGCATCGACGGCCGGGTCGGCCGGCGCAGCGGCGTCAGCGAGTCGACGATCCACCGCATCCTCGTCACCGACCTCGACGGCGACGGCAGCGAGGACGTCACCCTGTGCGACGACCGCAAGCACCAGCTGACGGCGCTTGTGCGCACGCCCGACGCCCTGCAGCGGTCTGTCTCCTGGAAGGTCTTCGAGGACCGCAAATACCCCTACGACGGCGGCGAGTCGAAGGACATGGTCGCCGAGCCGCGGCGGATCGCCGCCCTCAACGCGGACGGCGACGCCGCCCGCGACCTCGTCATGATCAGCCAGGACCGGCTGGTCGTGTATCTCGGAAAGGACAAGCCATGAGGCTCGCTCGCCCGACGTGTTGCCTGCTCGTCATCGTCGCGATCGCCTGTGCCGTGCATCGGCAGGCCGTGGCCGCCGAGGTCGTCACCGTGACGCTCGTCGGCGGTGGACGCGTGACCGGGCCGCTGCTGCGGAAGAACGACGACGGTGTGGTTCTCGACCTCGGCTTCGAGGTCGTGCAGATTCCCGCCAAGAAGGTCCTCGACGTCCGGGCCGCCGATGCGGGCGAAGACCAGCGATCTGACCGGGAGACCGACCGGGGCGTGTTCCGCACCGGTCGGCTCGAGGCTCGCGACGTTCCCGAACTCGTCAGGCGGTTCGGAGACTCCGTGGTCATGATCCGCAACCCGGGCGGGCTCGGCACGGGGTTCATCACCAGCCGCGACGGGCACGTCGTCACCAACTACCACGTCGTGGAGAACCACACCCGCATCCAGGCGACGCTGTTTCGCAAGACCGACAAGGGGTTCGAAAAGGTCGAACTCCGCAAGGTGAAGATCGTCGCCCTCCAGCCGCTCCGCGACCTGGCGCTCCTGCAGCTCGATCTGGAGGAGGCGAAGGGGAAATTTCCCGAGCCGGTCGTGATCAACGACCGCGACGACCTCCGGGTGGGGGACCTCGTGTTCGCGATCGGCAACCCGCTGGGCATGGAGCGGACCGTGACGCAGGGGATCGTCTCCAGCACCACGCGGACGATCGACCAGATGCGGCTCATCCAGACCGACGCCGCCATCAATCCGGGCAACAGCGGCGGGCCGATCTTCAACGCCCGCGGCGAGGTGGTGGCGGTGGCCTGTGCTGGCGCGGCGATCTTCGACGGCCTGGCATTCGGCATCCCGGCCAACGAACTGATCGACTTCCTCGTCCACCGCGACACCTATCCCTACGACGAGTCGCAGCCGCAGAACGGGGTGACGTACCTGCCGCCTCCCTATCGCCCGGCCCAGCCGGGCGAGAAGGCCGCCGCGACGAAGTGATGCGGCCCCGCGGCGCGGCATCGCCGCCGCGCGGCGTGGGTGAGGGGCAACCTTTTTCCCCGCGGGGCCGTACGCCATACTGCCGTCTCCCGCTGCCCTTGCCAGGAGTCGTGCCATGCCCGCATCGTCGGTCCATTCCATGAGCCCGCGCGGTCTTTTTGGCCGTCATGTGCGTCGGCGGTCCGTGCTCGGTGCGGCCCTCGGGCTCGCCGTGATCGGCGCCGCCGGACTCCCCGCCGCTGCGGCCGCGGCCGACCTGCGGCCCGCCTGGGAATGCCTGCCGGAGAACACGGCCGCGGTCGTGCGGCTGCCGCAGCCGACGGCGTTCCTGGAGACCCTGCGTGCGAAGACGAAGTTCGGCGCGGTCCTGCTCACCCCACGCCGCATCGAGATGGTCCGCAAACTGCTCGACAAGTCGCAGCCATACCTGTCCCTGATGGGGGTGGCGCCCGATTTCCTGCCCCTGTTCGAAGCGGGCAACCGCGATGATCTCGAGACCACGCTCGGCACCTACGGCCTCAAGCCGGCCGACATCGAGGCGATCTTCAAGAACGAGATCGGGCTCGCCGTCGTCGTGGAGCCGCGGCCGGAGAAGCAGCCACCGCTGGTGATGACGCTCGTCTGGGTCGAGCCGGGTGCCGACGAGGCCGGCCGCATGCTCGCGGCGGCGAAAAAGTCTTTCGAGGACGGGGCCAAGGAGGGGGGCGACGACGGCCCGCGGCCGCGCCGGATCGACCTCGAACTGGCCGGGCACGACGTGATGTGGGTGATCGCACCACAGGCGAGCGCGGACCTGGGGGGCCTGATCATCGACGACGTCGGCGAGGAGAACGACCCGGCCGCGGCACGGAAGAAACTCGAGGAGCGACTCCGCGATGCGCCACGGACCGTGATCGGCCACGGGCACAGGGCCATCACCCGGGTGGGGCCACGGCTCGTGATGGCCAACCTCCAGACGCCGGCGCGGTCGGACGCCGCCGGCCAGCCGCCGGAGAGCCCAGGCGACGAGGACGCGGAGCGTGACCTGGACGTGGCCCGGGGGATCCTCCAGCGGTTTCTCGCCGCCCATGCGGCCGACGGCAAGCCGGCGCTGGCCGACCTGCTGCAAAGCCACGGGCTGCGGGCCAACCTCCCGGCGGGGCAGCAGCTCCTCGACGTCGTCGTCGAGCCGCAGGTCGTGATCCGTGCCCTCGCCGCCGCCGGTGGCGACGAGACTCGCGAGGCGCTGAAGCGGCTCAAGGGCATCGGCCTCGCCGACATTGGCCCCTGCGGATGGCGGCATGCATTCGCCGAGGGGCGGTACCAGAGCGCGATGGTCGTCTCGCTGCCAGCCCCCCGGACCGGCCTGATGCGGATCCTCGACCTCGAGCCAGACACCGCCGAGCCGCCGTCATTCGTGACCGGCGACGCGGTCGATTTCACGCAGGTGTCGCTCGACCTCGGCAAGGCCTACGGGATCGTCCGCGAGTACGCGACGGCAGAGTTCGGCGATCAGGCGAGCAATCTGTTCGCGGTCGGGGAGGCCAATGCCCAGGCGGTGTTGGGTGTCGACGTGCAGCAGGTCCTGTCGGCGTTCGGCAGCCGGCACTGGACGGTCAACTACCCGGCGAAGATCGCGGAGGCGGTCGCGGCCGGGCGGCAGGCGGGCGGCGTGCTCGCCGCGCTGGGCCAGGCCAACCGGGGCGCCATGGCCTGGAAAGTGGATGACGAGCCGCTGATCCTCAGGATCCTGCAGCGGGCGGCTCCGCTGGCCGGGGGTGAACTCAATGAGGAGCAGGGCTTTCGCGGCGTGCGGATTCCGAACGGCCCGGCCGTGTTCCTCGGCCGCGACCACCTCGTGGTCGGCGTCGGCGCGGAGTCGCTGGAAAAGACGCTGGCCGCGATCCGCAATCCGCCGGCGGCGGGTGCGTCGTTCCGGGAGGGGGAGGCGGTCCGCCGGGCCCGCGAACTCCAGCCGCTCGACCCCGCGCTCGCCGTCACGATCAGCGACGCCACGAAAGCCGGCGGCATCTTCGGCAACCTCCGCGAGATCGTCGCGGCGATGAAGCCGGAGGACGTGGCCAAGGATCAACCGGAGGAGCTCGCGAAGGGGTTTCGGGAGCTGCTCGCTCAGGCGCAGCAGGCGCTGCCGACGGCCGAGGAGATGGAGGGTCTGTTCGGCGTCGGCGTCGACACGATCCGCATGACCGAGCACGGGCTCGTCTTCCGGTCGGTGTGGGAGTTGCCCGCGCCCTGACGCTGGCCAGCGACCGGCCCGAGCCGGGTCCGAGCCGGCCCGTGCTTCAGCCGCCGAACCGCATCCCAGCCCAGACGGCGGCGATGCCGAGCAGGTTGGTGCCGCCGACGTAGGCCGCCGCCGTGAGCAGCCGCCCGGCGGAGAGCATCTCCGTGGTTTGCAGGGCGAAGCTTGCATACGTGGTGAAGCCGCCGAGCAGGCCGACGAGCAGCACCTGCTCGACATCCGCCGGCACGACGCCCCGGCGGTGGACCAGTGACCAGAGCAGGCCGCAGGAGAAGCAGCCGAGGAGATTGACCGCCAGCGTGCCCCAGGGAAAATCCGCCCCGCAGAGACGGGTCGCCAGGGCGGTCAGCCCGGCGCGGAGGACGGCGCCGGCGGCGCCGGCGAGGCCGATGAGGAGCAGGGACGTCAACGACGACATGCGGGCTGCGGGAAGAAGGAGCGGACCCCGGGTTGGATCATACCCTGCGTCGGTGCTCCTGCGGCCCCGTAGAATGCCCGGTTTCCGGACACCAGACACGCCGCGGAGGTGAAGCCGATGCCCGTGCCCGCGTTCACTGCCCGCGGCCTGACCCGCATCTACCGGATGGGGGAGGTGGAGGTCGCGGCGCTCCGCGGGGTCGATCTCGACATCGCCCAGGGGGAATTCATCGTCCTCCTCGGCCCCTCCGGCAGCGGCAAGTCGACGCTGCTCAACATCCTCGGCGCCCTCGACGCCCCGACCGCGGGCAGCGTGCGGTTTCACGACCATGACCTCGCCGCGGCCGACGATGCCCAACGGACCGCCTACCGGCGCGACCATGTCGGCTTCGTGTTCCAGTTCTACAACCTGCTGCCGGCGCTCACGGCGCTGGAGAACGTGGCGGTGGTGGCCGAGATCGCCCGGGCGCCGATGCCCGCCGCGGCGGCGCTCGAGCTCGTCGGCCTCGCCGACCGGGCCGACCACTTTCCCGCCCAGCTCTCCGGCGGCGAGCAGCAGCGGGTGGCGGTGGCGCGGGCGATCGTCAAGCGGCCCGAGGTGCTGCTCTGCGACGAGCCGACCGGGGCCCTCGATGCCGCCACCGGCGTCGTCGTGCTCGACGCGCTGGCCCGCGTGACCGCCGAACTCGGGGCGACGACCGTGCTCATCACCCACAACGCCGGCATCGCCGCCATGGCCGACCGCGTCCTGTTCATGTCGGACGGCCGGATCGCCGGCGAGCGGGTCAACGCTACCCGCATGCCTCCCGACCAGTTGCACTGGTAGGTCGCCATGCCCACCCAACCAGCCCCTCCGGCGTTCGAGGTCGCCCATGCCGCGGCGCCCGGACGTCCGCTCCGCCCCTCCCCCCTTGACCGCAAGCTGCTCCGCGACGCCATACGGCTCGGGCCGCAGCTCGGCGCCGTCGCCCTGGTGATGGCCTGCGGCGTGGCGGTGCTCGTCATGGCCTGGAGCATGCTCGACTCGCTGGCCCGCACGCAACGGGACTACTACGCGGAGGCCCGATTCGCCGACGTTTTTCTGCAGCTCGAACGGGCGCCCGACGTGGTCGGCCGCGGCCTGCGGACGATCCCCGGCGTGGCCGACGTCGAGACCCGCGTCGTCGCCGACGTCACGCTCGACCTCTCCCGGGACGCCGCCGGCCGGCACCTCGAGACCGGCGCCGTGCCCGCGGTCGGCCGGCTGATCTCGCTCCCCGACCGGGCGACCGCCGCCGAGGGGGGCGGCCTCAACCGGCTCCACCTTCTGCGCGGCCGGCTCCCCGACCCCGCCCGGCGCGACGAGGCCGTGGTCGGTGCCGGGTTCGCCGCGGCCCATCGGCTCGCACCGGGGGACCGGGTGTACGCCGTGCTCAACGGCCGGCTGACGCGGCTCAATCTCGTCGGCGTGGCGACCAGCCCTGAGTACGTCTACACGATCGGCCCCGGGGGCCTGTTTCCCGACGACCGGTCGTTCGGCGTCTTCTGGATGGACCGGCGCGGCCTGGCGGCAGCCTTCGACATGGAGGACGCCTTCAACGACGTCCTCGTGACGCTCGCCGCGGACGCGTCGCCCCGCGACGTCTGCCGCGAGCTCGACCGTCGGCTCGACCGCTACGGTGGCCGCGGCGGCTACGGTCGTGAGTACCAGTCGTCGCACCGCTACCTGACGAACGAGCTCCGGGAACTGCGGAACATGGGCCGCATCGCCCCGCTGGTGTTCCTGGCGGTGACGGCGATCCTCATGCACCTCGTCGTCTCCCGGCTCGTGGGCACGCAGCGCGAACAGATCGCCACGCTCACCGCCTTCGGCCATCCGCCCGGCAGCATCGGCCGGCACTACGCGAAACTTGCCCTGGTCGTGCTCGCCGTCGGGGGCATGCTCGGCGTGGCCCTCGGCTGGTGGCTCGGCGTCGAGCTGACGGCGATGTACGGCCGCTTCTTCCGCTTTCCGCTGCTCACCTTCCGCCTCGACGCGGCGGCGATCGGCTGGTCGCTGGCGGTGGCGGCGACGGCCGCCCTGGCGGGCGTGGCGCAGGGCGTGTCGCGGGCCGTGCGCATCCACCCGGCGGCGGCGATGCAGCCGGAGCCGCCGGCCCGCTACCGCCTCTCCGTCGTCGAGCGGCTCGGGCTCGCCCCGCTCCTCTCGCCAGCGGCACGGATGATGCTCCGCCACCTGGAGCGGCGGCCGCTCGTCACGGGACTGTCGGTCCTCGGCCTCGCGCTCGGCGCGGCCGTGATGGTGCTGGGGATGTTCGTGGGGGACGCGGTCAGCGATCTCGGCGACTTCCAGTTCACCGAGGTGCAGCGGTTCGACCGCACGGTGACCCTCGTCGAGCCGGCCGGGCCGGGCGCGATCGCCGCCTTCGCGCGACTCCCCGGGGTGTGGCGGGTGGAGCCGTTTCGCGCGGTGACCGCGACGCTTCGATTCGGCCCGCGCGAACGCCGCCAGGAGATCATGGCCCTCGCCGAGCAGGGGGAGCTCCTTCGGCTCGTCGATCGTCGCGGCACCGTCCACGACGTGCGCCGCGAGGGGCTCGTCGTGAGCACGAAGCTCGCCGACCTGCTCGGGGCCCGGCCCGGCGACGCCCTCGAGGTCGAGGTGCTCGAGGGCCGTCGACCCCGTGTCACGCTCCCGATCGTCGCCACGATCGACGACATGGTCGGCACGGCGGCCTACCTCCACATCGACGCGCTCCGCGGCCTGCTCGGCGAGTCGGGCACCGTGTCCGGGGCGTTTCTCGCCATCGACACCGCCTGCTCCGGCCTTCTCGACCGGGCGCTCGCCGACACTCCGCAGGTGTCCGGCGTCGTGGCCCGCGACGTGCAGTTGCGGACGTTTCGGGAGACGATCGCGGCGACCTTGCTGCGGATGCGGACGGTCAACGCCCTGTTCGCCGCGGTGATCGCCTGCGGCGTCGTCGCCACCACGGCCCGGCAGAGCGTCATCGAGCGGTCCCGCGACCTCGCCAGCCTGCGGGTCTTGGGCTACACCCGGCGCGAGGTGGCGGCGATTCTCCTCGGCGAGCAGGCGATCCTGACGCTTGCCGCCGTCCCGCCGGGACTGCTGCTCGGGGCGGGGTTCGTGGTCGTCACGACGTGGGGGTACGATACGGAACTGTTCCGCGTGCCGGCGCGGGTGCATCCGCGCACCTACGCCATCGCGGCCGGCACGTTGCTGCTGGCGGCGGCGGCGGCAGCCGTTCTCGTCAGGCGGCAGCTCGATCGGCTCGACCTCGTGGCGGTGTTGAAGGCGAGAGACTGACATGCAGGGCCGCTGGATCGCCTCCCGACTCCCCGCGGTCGCGGTGCTTTGCGGCATCGTGGCTGCGGTCTTCTGGGCGCTCCTCCCGGAGCGGGTGCCGGTCGAGGTCCGGCCGGTCTCGCGCGGGCCACTCGCCGTCCGCGTGTCCGACGACGGCGTGACGCGGATCAAGGAGCGGTACATCGTCTCCGCGCCGCTGGCCGGGCGGATGAGCCGCGTCGAGCTGCATGCCGGCGACCCGGTCGTGGCCGGCGAGACGACGATTACGGTGATCGAACCGACCGACCCCGCGCTCCTCGACCCGCGGGCCGAGGCGGAGGCGCTGGCCCGCGTCGCGGCGGCCCGCGCCGCCCGCCGGGCGGCCGAGCCGCTCCATGCCCAGGCTCTGGTGGCCGTCGAGTACACGGCGGCCGACCTGCAACGGGCCCGGGACCTGGCCCCGAGCCGGGCGCTGTCGCACGAGCAGCTCGACGCCGCCGAGCGGGCCTGGAAGACGGCCGTCGAGGCGGAGAAGGCGGCGGCGGAGCGGGTGCAGATCACGCAGTACGAGCTGCTGCTCGCCGAGGCGGCGCTGCTGCGGACCCGGCCGACCGACGGGTCCGGCCGGCCCGAGGACTGGCGGATGGAGATCCGCTCCCCGGTGGGCGGCAGGGTGCTGCGGCTGCTCAAGGAGAGCGCCGCCGTCGTGGAGCCGGGGACGCAGATCGTCGTCGTCGGGGAGCCGACCGACCTGGAGATCGTGATCGACCTCGTCTCCGAGGACGCCGTCAAGGTGCAGCCGGGCAACCGCTGCGAGATCACGGCCTGGGGGGGCGAGCGGCCGCTCGCCGGCCGCGTGCGGCTGGTGGAGCCGCGCGGGTTCACCAAGGTGTCGCCGCTCGGCGTCGAGGAGCAGCGGGTGAACGTGATCGTCGATTTCGAGAGCGCCGCCGCCGACCGGCCGACCCTCGGCGACGACTTCCGCGTCGAGGCGGCGATCACGGTGGACGAGCTGGACGACGCCGTCCGCGTGCCGCTGGCCGCCCTGTTCCGCCACGGCCGGGGCGAGGCGGTGTTCGTCGTCGTGGCCGACAGGGCCCGATTGGTGCCGGTACGGACCGGGCGGCGCGGCGATCGCGACGCCGAGGTGCTCGAGGGGCTCGCCGGCGGCGAGGCGGTGATCGCCTACCCGAGCGACCGGGTGGCCGACGGCGTGGCCGTGATCGGCCGCTGACCGCGCCGGCCACGCGCCGCCTCCCGCGCGGTTGAACAAACCGGGCCGTTTCGCGTAAACAACATCCTTCCGGCACCGTTTTTTCCTCCAGCCCCAGGACCGCGATGCTCCCGTTCCAGAACCGCATCCTGTTCGTCGGCTTCGGCGCCGTCGCCCGCTGCACGCTCCCCATCCTCCTCGACCACGTCCGCGTGCCGCCGGACAAGATTACGATTCTCGAGTTCCAGCCCGACGAGCAGGCGCTGCGGCCGTGGATCGAGCGGGGCGTGAACTTCGTCCGCGGCAAGGTCGAGCCGGGCAACCTGGCGGAGATCCTCGGCCGGCACGTCGCCGCCGGCGACATCCTCATCGACCTCGCCTGGAACATCGACTGCTGCGAGATCGTGCAGTGGTGCCACGACCACGGCGTCCGCTACCTCAACACGTCAGTCGAGCTTTGGGACCCCTACGAGCACGCCAAGGGGGCGCACCCGACTCACCTCACGCTCTACTGGCGGCACATGAAGCTGCGCCAGATGATCGCTGGCTGGAAGGAGCCCGGCCCCACGGCCGTGCTCGAGCACGGCGCGAACCCCGGCCTGATCAGCCACTTCACCAAGCACGCGCTCCTCGACATCGCCCGCGTCTGCCTGGAGGAGCGGGCCTTCGCCGGCGCGCAGGCCGAGCGGATCGCCCAGCACGCCAAGTCGCAGGCCTTCAACCACCTGGCCCACGAGCTGGGCGTGAAGGTGATCCATTGCAGCGAGCGGGACACGCAGATCTCCGACCGCCCCAAGGAGGTGGACGAGTTCGTCAACACCTGGAGCGTGGAGGGCTTCCGCGAGGAGGGGACGACGACCGCCGAGATGGGCTGGGGCACGCACGAGAAGGAACTGCCCCCGTTCGCCTACGAGCATGCCGACGGTCCGCGGAGCCAGATCTGCCTGGCGCGGATGGGGATCAACACGCAGGTCGCCAGCTGGGTGCCGAACCATACGATCGTGGGGATGGTGGTCCGGCACGGCGAGGCGTTCAGCATCACGGAAAAACTCTCCGTCCGCGACGGCAACGGCCGGACGATCTACCGGCCCACGGTCCACTACGCCTACTGCCCCTGCGACGCGGCCATCGCCAGCCTCTGGGAGCTGCGCGGCAACGACTACCGGCTCCAGCCCCGGGTGCGGATCATGACCGACGAGATCACCAGCGGTGCCGACATCCTCGGGGCCCTCGTCATGGGGCACCCGCTGACGTCGTGGTGGTGCGGCACCGACCTGTCGATCGAGGAGTCGCGGCGGCTGGTGCCCCACCAGAACGCGACGACGATGCAGGTGGCGATCTCGGTGGTGGCGGCGACGATGTGGCTGATCGAGAACCCGGCCCGGGGCGTCGTCCTCCCCGACGACCTGCCGCACGAGTACGTCCTCGACATCGCCCGCCCG
This sequence comes from Planctomycetia bacterium, assembly GCA_014192425.1. Taxonomy (NCBI): domain Bacteria; kingdom Pseudomonadati; phylum Planctomycetota; class Planctomycetia; species Planctomycetia bacterium. The sequence continues at coordinate 133,717 of BJHK01000010.1, forward strand.
TACCTCGGCAAGTTCATCTCTGAGCGGAGCGACTGGACGCCGCTCAAGAACTACTCCAACGCCTTCCACGGCTACAACCGGCCCGCCGTCGATCCGGCCGATCCGTGGCAGTTCAAGAACTTCCTCCTCACCGACGGCGACTGACCGCGGCGGTCCCGCCGTGCCTTCCGCAACCGCCCGCCCAGCCAACAACCGACAGGCCATGCACCAGAAGACGCTCCTCGACCTCGCCCGCAAGCACGGCACGCCGCTGTTCGTCGTCGACCACGCCGAACTGCGCCGCAACTACGCCCTCTTCCGCCGGCATTTTCCCCGCGTCCAGGTCTACTACGCGGTCAAGGTCAACGCCGACCCGGCGATCGTGCAGACCTTCTACGAGCTCGGCGGCAGCTTCGACGTGGCGAGCATCCAGGAGTTTCGCACCGTCCACGCCAACATCGCCGATCTGCCCGCCAAGGAACGGCAGGACTTCATCTGGGACAAGATCATCTACGCCAACCCGATCAAGCCGATCGAGACGCTCCGCGAGCTCGACCGCTACAAGCCGTTGGTGACCTTCGACAACGAGGAGGAGGTGCGGAAGATCGCGGCCCACGCGCCGCACGCCGGCCTCTGCCTCCGGCTGCGCGTCCCCAACACCGGATCGATGGTGGAATTGTCGAGCAAGTTCGGCGCCCTTCCCGGCGAGGCGGTGGACCTGATCCGCTGCGCCCACGACCACGACCTGGTCGTCGAGGGACTGTCGTTTCACGTCGGCAGCCAGTGCACGAACCCCGAGAACTACATCCAGGCGCTGCATCTCTGCGCCGGCATCTTTGCCGAGGCCAAGACGGGGGGCTTCGACCTCCGGCTCCTCGACATCGGCGGCGGCTTCCCGGCCGCCTACGACGCCTCGGTGCCGAAGCTCTCCGCCCTGGCCCGGAAGATCAACCACGAGATCGACCGGCTGTTTCCCGAGCCGATCGAGATCCTCGCCGAGCCGGGCCGGTTCCTCGTCGCCTCCGCCGGCTCGGCCGTCAGCAAGATCATCGGCAAGGCGTTCCGCAACGACAAGACCTGCTACTACGTCGACGACGGCGTCTATCACACCTACTCGGGGGTGATCTTCGACCACTGCACGTACCACATGAAGAGCTTCAAGCGGGGCAAGACCAGGCTGTGCGCCGTCTTTGGCCCGACCTGCGACGCCCTCGACACGATCAGCCTCTCGGAGCAGCTGCCTGACCTGGAGATCGGCGATTATCTCTACAGCGAGAACATCGGCGCCTACTCCGCGGCGAGCAGCACGCACTTCAACGGCTTCCCGCCGGCGACGGTCGTCCACGTCAACCGCTGAAGGACGCGTGCCCGCCGGCGGCCGGAGCCGCGAGCAGGTCGCGGGTGGCCCGCAGTTCGTCGGCGATCCCGGTGACGATCGGCGTGGCGGCCCCGCCGGCCATGACGGGCCAGGTGTAGGTCTCGATCTCCAGATGGGGCGGCTCGGCGAGCCCGCCGATCGCATCGATCGCGGCCCGCAGATCGGCGCGGGTCGTGCCGAGCGGTCCAAGTTGCTCGGCATCGACGGGGACATGGTAGTGGATCCGCCACGGCCGGGCGGCCAGCCATGCCGCGGGCGGATCCGCCACGAGCGCGGCGGTCAGGTCGACCGCCCGGAGGATCGAGCCGTCGGCGGCGCGAGCCATCGTCTGGTGGAGATAGCGGGGCTCGACGTAGGCGGCGAGGGCCGCGCGCTGGGCCGGGTCACGCGGGTCGGCGACCTCGATGGCGCAGCTGATCTGGACCTTGTTGATCCTGACGCCGGCGGCCGTGAGCGTGGCCAGCGCCGTTGCCGGATCCTCGAACTCCACCGCCTGGTGGCAGACGTCGTAGCACAGGCCGACGTGCCGGCGGACAAACTCCTCGCTGCCTGCCGCGGACGCGGCGACGAACAGCCGGCCGAAGAAGGCCACCGTCTCGGCGGTCGTCTCCAGCAGGCAGAACGGCTCCGGCTCGATCGCCAGCCGGATCAGGCGGCCGGTCTCGGCGTGGATCGTGGCCAGCCCGCGGGCACAGTCGAGCAGCGTGGCGATTGCCTCGGGCTCGAACGTGGGCCGCGTCGCGGCGGCCTTGAAGCCGAGCGGCAGCGTCGAGATGCTCCCCTCGGCCCCGGCGGGGAGGATCGCGGCGAGCAGCCGGCCGCAGGCGAGCGTGTAGTCGAGCCGCCGGGGGTCGGTCCAGTCGGGCAGATAGACGCTTTCCTTCACCCGCGTGCCGTGGAAGTCGCCGTAGGGAAAGGCATTGAGCGTGTGGCAGGTGAGGCCGCGGTCCGAGAGCGCGGCCGCGAGGTCGGCGACCGCGGCGGGAGAGGCGACGGCCTCGGCGGCGGCCGCGGCCGGCAGCCAGAGCCCGGCCGCGATCGCGAAGCCGCAGCGGTCGCGGATCGGCACGGCGAACCGGTCGAGCAGCGGCGCGACGTCGGCCAGCGTCCGGCAGGGATGGACGTTGGTGCAATAGCCCAGCGGCAGATGGGAAAAGGCCATCGATCGATTTCGTCTCGCTGCCGGTCCCGCCGGTGGACCGGCTCCACGCGGGTCGCCAGCACCCTACTCCACCGTCGTGTACGCCGCCACCCGGGAGCGGGTAGGATGACGGAAACAAGACCGGCAATGCCACGGTCCGTCAGCCCGGGAGATCCCCTGCATGCAGGTCGAGCGCGTGAAGTACGTGATCTGGGCCGCCGACATGGACCGGGCCGTGCGGTTTTGGAGCGACACGTTCGCGGGGCGGCTCCTCAAGCGCAACCCGGTGATCGCCGAGGTCGAGATCGAGGGGGCCGTGATCGGCATCCATTCCGGCGGCGAGGGGAAGCGGACCTGGACCGGCCTCAGCCTCCAGGTGGCCGACGTCGTCGCCGGCGGCCGGGAGGTGGTCGCGGCCGGGGGCGGGATGCCGCGCGAGCCCGAAGCGGAGAATGGGGAGCCGCCGCACCTGGCGATGTGCATCGACCCGGAAGGGAATGAGTTCATGCTCACGCGCCGGCGCGGGGGCTGACCGCCAGGGCAGGGGTTCGCGCGGCACGGCAGTTCCTGCGAAGAGTGGCCTCCATGTCGAGCGCGACCATGCATTCCCAGCCAGCCCGTGTCGAGGAGCCGGTCGCCCGCCAGTGGCCGGTCAACGAGTGGATCGCGGTCGGGGCCGTGGCCGGGCTCGCCGCCTGGGCCGTGCTCTGGTTCGGAACCGCCTGGGGTCGGCTCCCCGTGCCCTCGGTCGCGTTCGACGCCGCGTTGCCGTTTCGCCCACCGATGTGGGCCGATCTGCCCCTCGTCGCCGTGCTCGTGGCCGGCGGCCTGCCGCTGGTCGCCGACCTGGCCATGAAACTCGTCACCGGCCGCTTCGGCTCCGACCTCCTCGCCGGGCTGTCGATCGTCACGAGTGTGATCCTCGGCGAGTACCTCGCCGGCGCACTCGTCGTCCTCATGCTCTCCGGCGGCGCGGCGCTCGAGGCCCGGGCCGTGAGCCGGGCGGGGGATGTGCTCCGGGCCCTTGCCCGGCGCATGCCGACCCTCGCCCACCGGAAGACGCCCGCCGGCCTCAGCGACGTGCGGCTCGTCGAGGTCGCGATCGGCGACGAGATCGTCGTCCTGCCGCACGAGATCTGCCCGGTGGACGGCACGGTGATCGCGGGTCGCGGTTCGATGGACGAGAGCTACCTCACCGGTGAGCCCTACCGGATGGCGAAGGCGCCCGGATCGACCGTCCTGTCCGGCGCCATCAACGGCGAGGCGGCCCTCGAGATCCGCACCGACGCGGTCGCCGGCGACAGCCGCTACGCGAAGATCATGGGGGTGCTCGCGGCGAGCAGCGAGCGCCGGCCGCGGCTGCGCCGGCTGGCCGACACGCTCGGGGCGTTCTACACGCCACTGGCTGTGGCGGTGGCGGCCGCGGCCTGGTTCGCCAGCGGCGACGCCACCCGGTTTCTCGCCGTGCTCGTCGTCGCCACACCCTGCCCGCTGTTGATCGCGATCCCGGTGGCGATCATCGGCGCCGTCTCACTGGCGGCGAAACGCGGGATCGTGATCCGCGACCCGGCGATCCTCGAGCGGCTCGACTCCTGCCGGACCGCGATCTTCGACAAGACCGGGACGCTCACGTACGGCAGCCCGCGGCTCACCGAGGTCGTGCTGCTCGGCCGGCTGGCGGAGGCCGACGTGCTGGCGATTGCCGCCAGCCTGGAGGGTTACTCGAAGCATCCGCTGGCAGCGGCGGTCGTCGCGGCCGCGGCCGAGCGGTCGCTGCGGCTGTGCGAGGTCGAGGCCCTCGCCGAGAAGCCGGGGCAGGGGCTGACCGGCGTGGTCCACCGGCTCAACGGCACGCATGGCCCGCACGCGGTGGCGATCACGAGCCGGCAGAAGCTCGCCGCCACGGGGCCGGACGCGGCCGCGCGCCTGCCGCCGATGGCGGGCGGACTGGAGTGTGTCGTGGTCGTCGATGGGGAGCCGGCGGCGCTGCTCCGCTTCCGTGACGCACCGCGGGCCGATGGCCGGTCATTCGTCGACCACCTGCGGCCCGCTCACCAGCTGTCGCGCGTGATGCTCGTCTCCGGTGATCGCGAGGCCGAGGTCCGCTGGCTGGCCGATCTCGTCGGCATTCGCGAGGTCCACGCCGGCATCCAGCCCGAGGGGAAGCTGGCGATCGTCGAGGCCGCGACCGCCGAGGCGCCGACCGTGTTCGTCGGCGACGGCATCAACGACGCACCGGCCCTGGCCGCGGCTACCGTCGGCATCGCGATGGGGGCGGCGAGCGACGTGACGAGCGAGGCTGCCGGGGCGGTGGTGATGGATTCGGCGCTGGAGCGGGTGGACGAGCTGTTTCACATCGGCAGTCGGCTGCGGTCGATCGCCCTGCAGAGCGCCGTCGGCGGCATGATCGCGAGCCTCGCCGGGATGGGCCTGGCAGCCGCCGGGTACCTGCCGCCGGCGGCTGGAGCCCTCCTCCAGGAGGCGATCGACGTGATCGCCGTGGTCAATGCGCTGCGGGTTTCGTGGCGGCCCGGGACACTCTCCGACTACGGCGGCGGCGGCTGACCGGCGTGCCGGGGCGGGGCGAAGCCCGCTGGTTGAAGCCCGGCGGGCCGTCGGGTCGAATGGCGGCCCGGCCGGCGCGCGGCGCTGCCCGTCTCTGCACTCCCGGAGCATCCCACCATGGCCAAGAAGTCAGTCGCCGACCTCGACCCCCAGGGCAAGACGATCCTCGTACGGGTCGACTTCAACGTCCCGCAGGACGAGGCCGGGGCGATCACCGATGATCGGCGGATCCGCATGGCCATCCCCTCGATCCGCTCGATCATCGACCGGGGCGGCAAGGCCGTGCTCATGTCGCACCTCGGCCGGCCGGCCGGCAAGGGGGTCGAGCCGGAGTTTTCCCTGGCCCCGGTCGCAAAGCGGCTCGGCGAGCTGCTCGGCCGTCCGGTGGCACTGGCCGCCGACACCGGCGGCGCCGACTCCCACGCCAAGGCCCGATCGCTGCCGGCCGGCGGCGTGCTGGTGCTGGAAAACGTCCGCTTCAACAAGGGGGAGAAGAAGGGGGACGACGCGGCCTACGTCCAGGGTCTGGCGACCATCGCCGACGCCTACGTCAATGACGCCTTCGGCACCTGCCACCGCACCGAGGCGAGCATGCATGCCGTGCCGGTGGCGATGAAGGCCCTGGGCAAGCCGGCCGTGTCGGGCTTCCTCGTCGAGAAGGAGATCCAGTACCTCGCCGACGCCGTTGCCCGGCCGAAACGGCCCTTCGTGGCGATCCTCGGCGGCAAGAAGGTGTCGGACAAGATCGCCGTCATCGAGAACCTGCTCTCGATCTGCGACCATGTCCTGATCGGCGGTGCCATGGCATACACGTTTTCCCTGGCGCAGGGGGGCAAGACAGGAAAGTCCCTCGTCGAGAAGGACAAGCTCGACCTCGCCCGCGATCTGCTCGCCCGCGGGGGCGGCCGCCTCGTGCTCCCGAGCGACACGCACTGTGCCGCCGATTTCTCCGCCACGGCGGCCCGGCAGGTGGTGCAGGCCGGCACGATTCCCGACGGGTTCGAGGGGCTCGACATCGGCCCGGAAACGGCCCGGGCCTACGCCGAGATCATCCGCTCGGCCGGCACGGTCGTCTGGAACGGGCCGATGGGGGTGTTCGAGATGCCCCCCTTCGACGAGGGCACGAAGGTCGTGGCCGCGGCCGTCGCCGACGCGACCGCGCACGGCGCGATCACCATCATCGGCGGCGGCGACTCGGCAGCGGCAGTGGAGCAGCTCGGCTATGCCGAGCGTGTCAGCCACGTCTCCACCGGAGGCGGGGCGTCGCTGGAGATGCTCGAAGGCAAGGCCTTCGCCACCGTGGAAGTTCTCGACGACAAGTGACCGGTGTCGTCCGCTGACCGTGTCAGGAACGATGCGTATCAGCGCCCGGCGGTGGTCTCCGGCGCGGGCAGCGGTCGCTTTGCCGCCACCTGACGCGCGGCAGCCTCGGTCGCGTATGACCGGTCGATCGCGCTCAGTCTTTGGAACGGCACCACGAGCGTGCGGCTGTCGGGCGTGAGGAGTTCCACGCCATCCACACCCGCGGCCACGAACCGGCCCACCGCGGCATGCCTGCCGGTGTCGTCGATCCAGCGACGCAGCGGCTCGACGGCGCTGAACGGATCGAAGGCCGGCTCCGCGCGGGCGGGCTCCTCCTTCGTGGCCGGTGTCGCCTTTTCGGTCTCGCCGGCTTGCTCACCGTTCGTCTCCGCGGCGTTCTCCGCGGCCGGTTCCTCGTCGGCCGTGGCCTTCGATTCCTCGGCCGGATTCTCGGCCGGTTCCTCGGCCGGATTCTCGGCCGGTTCCTCGGCCGACGGTTGTGCCGCGGGCTTGTCATCGACCGGCGGCTCGATCGGGGGCTGTGGTTCAGGTTGCGCGTCCGTGGCGGGCGTGCCCTCCGGCGCATCCGCCTGCGGCTGTGCCTGCTTTGCAGCTGACGGGGCGTCGAACAGGTTCTCCTCGGCCGGCTCGGCGGGAGGCTCTGGCGCGGGTTCGGGCCCCTTCTCCTCGGGCAGGGGAGGCTGCGGCGCCGGAGCAGGCTCGTCCTCCGCGACGGGATCGGCAGGCGGGACAGGATCCTTCGCCGGCAGCGGTGCCTTCTCGGAGGCCGGTTCCGTGGGGACAGGCTTCTCCGCCGGCGCCGGATCGGCGAACGGATCGATGGCCGGCGGTTCCGGCTGCTTCTCGGTCAGCGGCGCCGGCCCCTCCGCGGGGGCGACGGGCTTGACCTCCACGGGCTTGACTTCGACCGGGGGCTGCTCCTGAGTGACGGGCTGGACATTCGCCGCAGGCGATACCGGCTGGAGGTCCGGCACGGGTGCCGGCACCGGAGTCGGAGCGACTGTCAGTGGCAATGTGAGGAGCGGATCCTGCTGGGCGATGGCGGGCAAGGACCGCGGCGTCTCGCGAACGACGTCGGGCCGGGCCGCTCCCGGGGCCGGAGTCGGGACGGCGATGACCGCCGACTGTTTGATCGCGTCGGCCACCGGCATGCTCGCGTCGCCGCAGCAGGCGACCGGCGGTCCGCACGGGATCTCCTCATAGGCGAATCCGTACATCGCGCCGCCGAACTCGCCCGGCCCGCCGCAGCCCGCCGGCGGGATCACGATCACCCGGATCGGCTCCGGTGCGTGCCGGAGAACAGGGGGCGGGCAGGCGGGGCGCACGACGCACGCGGCACGCCCCTGCCGCAGATACCAGCAGGCCTTTGCGGTGTCGACCGAGAAGGAGAGCGTCAGCAATCCGACCAGGAACGCGTGCAGGGAGCGGCGCACGGGATACCTCGAGAATGGAAGGCGGTGGGGGGTACCGGGCGAGGGGCGGGTGCCGAATCGGTCGCCACTCGCCTGTCCCCTGAAAATGTAATTCCACAGGGCCGTCACCGCAAACGGCCCGAAAGCGAAGAGGGCCGCGGCGTCGTGCGACACCGCGGCCCTTCCGTGATCGATCCTGTCAAACGCCTGCGAACGGGGTAAAGCACTGCGAGAATGAAGCGGATCGGGCCGCGGAACGCGAGGGTCCGGGGCTGTCAGGGGATCCGGTTCAACGCAAAGGGTTTGGCACCTCCGACGGAATGCGATGACAGGTCGAAATCGTTGCAGGGACATTCGACCCCTCGCTCCGCCGACCTGCAGTCCCGGGACCGCACCCCGCACAACCGGACCGGTCAGCCCGATGGGTGACCGGTCCGGCGGCTGTTTCCGGGGAAGCTCACGAACAGCCCATGCTGTTGCCGCAGTTGTGGCACAGGTAGCAGTTGCCGTTCCGCACCGTGATCGACCCGCAATTATCGCAGGCGGGGGCATCGATCTGGAACTTGGCGAACTGGCTCTGCCGGTCGGCCGGGCTGGCGTGCGGATCGACGGCCATCTTCAGGCCCGCCCGCTCCAGCATCGCCGCCGAGGAGATCACCGCGGAGACGGGCACCGTCCCCGTCGCAGCGGTCGAACGCCCTGCCGGCTTCGTCACGGCCGGTGCGGCCTGGGCAGTTGCATGGCCATTCGAACCGGGGTGCCGGCCGCGGCTGGTCGTCTGCTCACCGTTCGTGCGGGCCTTTCCCTGCCCATCGGCCAGCCCGCTCGCCATCGTGGCGGCGGGCTTGCGCTCCGTTTCCGTGTCGTCCCCCGCGGCGGCCTCCCCGCCGCCGCCATATCCGCCGGGCCGATTCGCCTCGCGATATCCGGGAATGAACTCGGTGCCCATCCAGCGGAACAGGTAGTCAACGAGGCTCTTGGCGACCGGAATGTCGGGGTTCTTCGTGTAGCCCCAGGGCTCGAACCGGGTGTGCGAGAACTTCTTCACGTACACCTCCAGCGGCACGCCGTACTGCAGGCTCATCGACACCGCCGTGCCGAAGGCGTCCATCAGGCCGCCGATCGTGCTCCCCTCCTTGGCCATGGTGATGAACAGCTCGCCGGGGCGGCCGTCGTCGTAGAGTCCGACGGTGATGTAGCCCTCGTGCCCGCCCACGTTGAACTTGTGGGTCACGCTCCGGCGCGTGTCGGGCAGCCGCTCCCGCCGCGGCGCGGCCGTCACCTTGGCTGCCGTCTTGTCGGCCTCGGTGCCCGTGTTGAGGGGTTGGCTCTCCTTGGAGCCGTCGCGGTAGATGGCCAACGCCTTGAGCCCGAGCCGCCAGCCCTCAATGTAGGCGCCGGCGATGTCTGCCGGCGTGGTCTCGCGCGGCATGTTCACCGTCTTGGAGATGGCACCCGAGATGAAGGGCTGCGCCGCGGCCATCATCTTCACGTGCGCCTGCCAGGCGATGCTTCGCTGACCGAGCCGCGGCTTGAACGCACAGTCGAACACGGCGAGGTGCTGATCCTTGAGGCCCGGGGCGCCCTCGATCGTGTCGCTCTTGTCGATGGCGGCCAGGATCCCCTCGACCGCCGGCTCGTCGTAGCCGAGCGTCCGTAGGGCCAATGGCACGGTCTGGTTCACGATCTTGAGCATCCCGCCGCCGGCGAGTTGCTTGTACTTCACGAGCGCGATGTCGGGCTCGATGCCCGTCGTGTCACAGTCCATCAGGAACGAGATCGTGCCGGTCGGGGCGAGGACCGTGGCCTGGGCATTGCGGTAGCCGTGTTGGCGCCCGTGGTCGAGGACCTCGTCCCAGATCCGCCGGGCCGCCTCATGGAGATGCCGCGGGCAGGCCGGATCGATCTTCTCGACGGCCGTGCGATGCATCTGCATCACGCCCAGCATCGGCTCGCGATTGGCCGCGAAGCCCTCGAACGGACCAACGGCCGCGGCCAGTTCCGCGCTTGTCCGATTGGCGGCACCGTGGAGGATCGCCGTCAACGCCCCACACAGGCCACGGCCGGCGTCGCTGTCGTAGGCCAGACCGTCGGCCATCAGCAGGCTGCCGAGGTTCGAATAGCCCAGGCCCAGCGGCCGGAAGAGGTGGCTGTTGCGGGCGATCCGCGGCGTCGGGTAGCTCGCGTGGTCGACGAGGATCTCCTGGGCCACGAAGAAGATCCGGCAGGCGGCCACGAAACGCTCGACGTCGAAGCTGCCGTCCGGACGGCGGAACTTCATCAGGTTGATGCTCGCCAGGTTGCAGGCCGTGTCGTCGAGGAACATGTACTCCGAGCACGGATTCGAGGCGTTGATCCGGCCCGAGGTGGGGCAGGTGTGCCAGCGGTTGATCGTCGTGTCGTACTGCACGCCGGGATCGCCGCACTGCCAGGCGCACTCGGCCATCCGGTTCATGACCTCGCGGGCCTTGTAGGCGGGGCCGGCCTTCGCCGGGTCGGTGACCCAGCGGGTCGTCCAGGTGTCGTCCCGCTCCGCCGCCTCCATGAAGTCGTCGGTGAGGCGCACGGAGAGGTTGGCGTTCTGGAACAGGATCGAGCTGTAGGCCTCGCCGTTGAAGTTGGAGTCGTAGCCCCCCTTTTCGATGAGGATCCGGGCCTTCTTCTCCTCCTTCGACTTGCACTCGATGAATTCCATGATGTCCGGATGCGTCACCTTGAGCGACTGCATCTTGGCGGCCCGGCGGGTCTTGCCGCCGCTCTTCACCACGGCCGCGACCTGGTCGTAGACCCGCATGAACGACAGCGGGCCCGACGGCTTGCCGCCGCCGGCGAGTTTCTCACGCTGGCTGCGGAGCGTGGACAGGTCGGTGCCGGTGCCGGAGCCGAACTTGAAGAGCATGGCCTCGCTCCGGGCGAGGTCCATGATGTCCTCCATGTTGTCCTTGACGCTCTGGATGAAGCAGGCGCTTCCCTGCGGATACTCGTAGGGGTTGTCAGGCATCACGACGTCGCGCTTCGCCTCGTCCCAGCGCCAGTTGCAGGCCGCGCCCTTCACGCCGTACTGATGGAACAGGCCGACGTTGAACCAGACCGGAGAGTTGAAGGCGCCATGTTGGTGGACGCAGAGCCAGGCCAGGTCGCGGTAGAAGTTCTCCGCATCCTGCGGCGTCTTGAAGTAGCCGTCGGCCTGCCCCCAGTCGGCGATCGTGCGGGCGACGCGGTGCACGAGTTGCTTGACGGAGTGCTCGCGCTCGGGCGTGTGGATCTCGCCGTAAAAATACTTGCTGACGACGACGTTGGTGGCGAGCTGGCTCCAGGCCGCCGGGATCTCGCAGGCCGGCTGCTCGAACAGCACCTTGCCATCCTCCCCCTTGATGGCCGCGGTCCGCAGTTCCCATTCGGTCGTGTCGAAGGGGCTGTCGACGTCGGCGGGGCAGAAGGTGGGCTGAATCTCGAGGGCCGCACGCCCGGGGGATGTCGAGGCCGGTCCGGCCAGGGGGGCCGAGGCACCGGAGAGCGTTGCGGACGCGTCGAATTCAGCCATGGGGTCGTGCTCCTTGCGGGGGAAAATCCTGTCCTTGAAATATACTTCCGTACAGTTCTCTGTCAATCCAACCATCGGCCGGCCGGGGGGCGTTCCTTCAGGGGCCGGTCACGTTGTTCGGGCGGATGCCGAAGGCCGGGTGCGATTTGGCGGGGAAAGCAGCTCCTTCTGCATGCTATCGCAAGATGTTGTGGTGGTCGTCCCGTTGACCCCTGCCTATTGGCCGGGGCGTGATCGTAGCGTGAGCGTGAGGAGCGTCAAGCCTCTTTTTTCGTTCCGTGAAAACCGTCGGGAATCGCCCGCCAAGGATCTCCTCCGGGAGGCTGCCAGGCCGTCCGAGGGTCCCTGGTGGTGCCTCCACGCAGGGGGGGATTTGGTCACGGTTCGCCTTTTGTCCACTCGGGGGCGACAATACGCCTCCGGAGTGCGGGTGTCCGCAGTTCCGGAAGCGCGGCCGTTCGATCTCCCTCTCGCGTGCAGGAGGTTTTCATGTCGCTCCCTTCCCGCCCACTGTCCGGCGTCCGTGTGCTCGCGCTCGTCGGCGACGACTACGAGGATCTGGAGCTCTGGTACCCGAAGCTGCGGCTGGAGGAGGCTGGGGCGCACGTGACCGTGGCCGGCGCGATGCAGGGGCGCACGTACGCAGGAAAACATGGCTATCCCTGCACGAGCGATGCGGCGATCGGCGACATGGAGGGGAGCGACTTTCACGGCATTCTGCTCCCCGGCGGCTGGATGCCAGACAAGCTGCGTCGCGACGAGAAGGTACTCGCGCTGGTCCGTGACTTCGCCGCCCGCGGTCAGCTCGTCGCCGCGATCTGCCACGGCGGTTGGATCGCGATCTCCGCGGGTGTCTACCGTGGAGTGCGTGTGACCGGCAGTCCCGGCATCAAGGACGACCTGATGAACGCCGGGGCGATCTGGGAGGATACGCCGGTCATCGTCGATCGGCATTTCGTCTCCAGCCGTAAGCCGGCCGACCTGCCCGCGTTCATGGCGGCGATCGTCGAACTGCTTGCCGGAGTCTCGGTCGGCTAGCAATCGACGCGGTTCGCAACGGGTGGCACGTCCGCCGGCCGCGAGGGCATGGCGGAAGCCGCTGGCTGCGGGTAAACTGAGTTGCATGGGAAAGCGTGCCGTAACCACCGACGCGACGGCCATCGCAATCATCCGGGGAGCCGGTCTGCGCTGCACGCAGGCGCGGGTTGCCGTGCTCTCGCACCTCGCCGCCGTACGTGGCCCGCGCACCCATGCGGAAGTCGCCGACGCGCTTGCCGACCGGGGCTTCGACCGGGCCACGATCTACCGCAACCTGACGGAACTCACCGCCGCCCGGCTCGTCGCTCGGGTGGAACTCGGCGATCACGTCTGGCGATTCGAGATCGCCCGTGCCGCCAAGCCGGGCGCGAAGGGGGACGACCACCCGCATTTCGTCTGCACCACCTGCGGCGACGTCTCCTGCCTCGACGACGTCAAGGTGTCGATCTCGCCACGGTCGAAGGGCGGAAGCCCGGGGCGTGGTTCGGGGGCGGGCCGCGCTGGCAACGGCATCCGCGCCGTCAAGGAAGTCCTGCTCAAGGGGACGTGCGCGGAGTGCGGCTGACGGCCGCCAGCGCCGGGGTGTGTCGATGCTGAGCCTCCGCTCCCCGTCGTCGGCCCGCTGGCTCGCCCAGGTGGACGCCCATCTCGACGAGATTCTCATCGACCACGCCCACTGCGAGAAGAAGGCGGCCGGCGTGGCCATGAACCTGCTGTTTTCCTACGTCGATCGGCCAGCCCTCGCCCGCGAGATGACCGCCATCGTCAGCGAGGAACTGGACCACTTCCGCCTCGTGCTCGACCTGCTCGACCGCCGTGGCGTCCGGTTCCGCAAACTCTCCCCCAGCAGCTACGGCAGCCGGCTCCACGACCTGATTCGCAGCGGCGAGCCCGGCCGGGCGGTCGATCGGCTGCTCGTGGCCGGCCTGATCGAGGCCCGCAGTTGCGAGCGGTTCGCGCTTCTCGGCGACCACGTCGCCGATGCCGAACTGCGCGGCTTCTACCGCGGCCTGTTCGAGTCGGAGGCCCGCCACCACGCCACGTACGTTCGGCTGGCGGCCGACTTCGCCCCTGAGCAGGTCGTTCGCGACCGGCTTCGGGAGTTGGCCGACGCGGAGGCCGCCATCATCGACTGCGGCGACCCGGAGCCGCGGATGCACAGCTGACTGTCGCCGTGCCGGCCGCGTCGATTCGGCGCGTGATGCGACTGTTCACCGTGTCCGGACGGGCTTTTTCAGCAGCCTGAACGGGGTCCGCGCGGCTGCCGTTTTTTCTCTGCCGACCGCGGCGAAAGGTTTTCCAGGTCGGAACGCAGCCAAGGGCCTCCGGGCTTGCGGCTCTCTTCGGCAGGGCTTCGGACGACGGGTTGCCGGGCTTGGGCGCCGCCGATGAACGCATCGCGGCGCGGCCCCGGCACACCGTAGGCCAACGTGACGGGACGACGTGGATCGTCCGTCGCGACGGCTTGTTGTGTGTCCTATGGCGACGCCCTAATGGTTCAGGGCTGCCCATGCCCCGAACCGTCGGACGTTCACTCCGGCCCTCCAGGCCTTCGTTCACTCGATGCTGGCCGCGTTTCGGCTTCCTGCCTTCACTTGCCAGCAACGCCGACTTCGTCTCGAAGGCCGGCCACGTCACGCCGAACGACCTCTCGCCGCCGCTGAGCGGGTATCCGGTCAATACAAGGGACGGCTCCACGAAGGACTTCGGCGACAAGGACCACGAGCCGAGCGGCTTCGAGTTGAATTTCGACGTCGGTGGCGACCCCACGTTCGGCAACGGCGACGAGATCGACTTTCGCTTCCTGATGAGCACGCAGATCCCGCTCCTCGACATGCCCCCGGAACTGGTCTGGGAGCTGAATTCGGTGCAGGTCAAGGGGGGCGTTCTCTGCGCGGAACCGGGGGGTATCGGCCGGGCAACGGTCGGCGTCCTCGCTGGCCTCGGCTGGCGGATGCGGCGTCGGCTCACGCCCCGCGCGATGTGACGCACCCGCTGCCGCATGTGCCTTCGGTCCCGGCAGCGAGGCCGGCGGCCGGCGGCCGGGCGAGGATGATCCGCACGTCGGCGACGTTGGTGCCCGTCGGCCCGGTGACGACCAGTCCGCCGGCCGACGCGAGGAGCGGCAGGGCATCGCAACGGTCCAGGGCCCCGATCAGGGTTCGCAGCGGATCGCTGCCCTGCCTGTCGAGCGCGCCGACGACGTCGGCATCCGCCAGGCCGCCGGCCGCCTGCGTCGGCCCGTCCTCGCCGTCGGTGCCGATGCTCGCCAGCAGGAGGCCGGCGGGCCAGCCGCCTTCGATCTGGAGCAGCGCGGTGATCGCCGCCACGACCGCCTGCTGGTTGCGGCCGCCGGTGCCGTGATCGGCGGGCAGGGCCACGGTCGCCTCGCCCCCCTCGATCAGCGCCCGCGGCACCCCGTCGGAGCAGGCGGCGCAGGCCAGCGCCCGCGCATCGGCCGCGAGTCGCCGGCCGACGGCGTCGGCGGTTTCCGCCGCGCTGTCCGGCCGCGCGCGGCGCTCGGTCACCGCGTAGCCCAGGTCGCGGGCCCGCGTCGCGGCGGCCGCGACCGCCGTGTCGTTGCCGCCGAGAACCAGGTGCGTGACCGCGCATGTGCCAGGCGTCGTCCAGGCACCGGCTGAGGCACCGGCCGAGGCACCGGCCGGCTCGCTCACAGCCGCGGCCTGCTCACGGGCGACGTCGGCTCGGAGCGCGGTCACGAGCGCGGGGGCAACGTCGGCCCCGACGGCGCCGAACCGCTCCAGAACGGCCAGCGCCTGCCGCGGCGTTGTCGCCACCGGCATGCAGGGCCCAGACGCAATCACGTCGAGCGGGTCGCCGATGACGTCGGAGAGCACGAGGACGAGCAGTCGGCCGGCGCGGCACGCCCGCGCGAGTCCGCCCCCCTTCACGACGCTCACCGCCTGGCGCACCGTGTTGAGCTCGTGGATGTTGGCGCCGGCAGCGGAGAGGAACCGAGTCACGGCCACCTTCTCGGCCAGCGGCACGCCCGGCCGCGGCTGGCAGAGGAGCGCCGACCCGCCCCCGCTGAGTACGGCCAACGCCACGTCATCGGGACCGAGGCCGTGGAGGAGCCCGAGCATCTCCCCCGTCGCCGCGACGACCGCCTCGGTCGGCAGGTTCGCGGCCGCCGGCCGCGTCTCGCGGACCGCGATCCGCCCGAGCTGGCGACCGCAGCCCGCAGGTACGCTGACGAGGCCGGTGACGGCGTGCCGCGCGAGCCGGTCCGCGCCGAGCAGCGTCTCGACGCCGGCCGCCATGCCGGCGGCGGCCTTGCCAGCGCCGACGACGACGACCCGGCCGGCCGCGTCGAGGTCGAGCGGCGGGGCGAGCGGCCGGCCGTCGCAGAGGAGGGCACCATCCATCAGGGCGAGCCGGGAGGCGAACAGGCGTTCCGGCTGCACGCTTTCGATTGCCGCGTCCCGGATGGCGGCCGCATCCGCCCGCAGGCGTTCGCCGTCAGCCACGATCGTCGTCCGGCGCTGCTGGAAAACGCTTCGGGTCGAACCGCGACAGGTCGATGCCGCCCCGCGCCTCCTCCTCGAGGAGCTTGATACGCATCTCCAGCCGCTCCATGCGCCGGGCGAGCGCCGCGGGCGTGTCGGCGGTCGGCACCACCGGGGCGGGCCGCGGCGGGAGCGGGTAGCCGAGCTGCCGCTGCAGCGCCGCGAAGAGGAACAGCGGGTCCTTGCCCCGGTTGGCTCGGGCGATCCGCCCCTCGGCGGCCCCGAAGAGGATCGGCGGATCGTCGTCGGTCGGCGGTTCGGCCGCTGCGCCGTGCCGTCCCTGCCGACGCGACTCCGGGCTGCGCACGTAGACCAGGTCGGCGAGGTCGACGAGGCCCACCTGCCGCGAGACCATGCCGATCCAGGATTGCCACGCGGGGCTGAAGATGGAGTCGTCGGCCACGGCCGCGAGCCCGTGGGCATAGTCGAGCCGGTTTCGCGACAGGCATTCGAAGCGGTAGAAAAACAGCCCCTGAGGCGATGCCCCCTCGGCACGGTAGGCCGCCTCGCGTTCCAGCACCGCCAGCCCGGTGCGGATGTCGAACCGCCCCCCCTCCTGCTCGGCCTCGCGCATCACGAACGTCTGGAACGGCGTGAAGTAATGGGCCAGCCGGGCCATCGCCGTGGAAAGCGTGCCCACGGCCCGCAATTCCGTGACCAGGTAGTCGATCGCCAGTGGCAGCTTCGTCGTCGCCAGCACCTCTTCGCCGATGGCGAGGAGCGCCTCCTGGGTGGCGAAGCCGGACCCAATCCGCTCGGCGAGGGCGCGGAAGAGGTGGGCCTGTTCGACGTATTCCTCGCGGTCGAGCATCGGAATCCTTGTGGCCTGCAGAGGACGAAAGGACAAGGACGAAAGGACAGGCATCTTCGGGCCTGGTGCTGAAAATGTCACCAAATGGAATCAAAGTCCGGAAAAACTGGCGAAAGTGGCGAAAGGACAGGCATGAAATGGCGAAAGGACAGGCATGTTCCGGTCTGTTCCCGTCCCGTTCGTCGGCTCGCGTCCTATACTCAAGGCTCCGGCAGGGTCGCCCCCGATGGTGAGGGTCCGCGACCGGTCCTCGGTCCTTCCCCATGTCCACCCGCTTTTCCACCGTCGAGGCCGCCGTGGCGGCGATCGCCCGCGGCCGGGTCGTGATCGTCGTCGATGCCGAGGATCGGGAGAACGAGGGGGATTTCGTCTGCGCCGCCGACAAGGCGTCGACCGAGATCGTGAACTTCATGATCAGCCGCGGCCGCGGCCAGGTCTGCATGCCGATCCTGCCGGACGTCGCCCAGCGGCTCGACCTGCCGATGATGGTCGAGGCCAACTCCACCCCCCTGGGCACCGCGTTCACCGTGCCGGTGGACCATCGCTCCGCCCGCACCGGCATCACCGCCGCCGAGCGGGCCACGGCGATCACGGCGATCCTCGATCCCGACAGCCGGCCAACCGACTTCGTCCGCCCTGGCCACCTCTTCCCGCTCGTGGCCAAGGAGGGGGGCGTGCTGCGGCGGGCCGGCCACACCGAGGCGGCCGTGGATCTCGCGCGGATGGCGGGGCTCGCCCCAGCCGGCGTCCTCTGCGAGATCCTCGACGACGCCGGCAACCGGGCCGATCGCGAAGCGCTCTTCGCGCTCGCCGCGGAGCACGGTCTGGAGATCATCTCCATCGAGCAGCTGATCCGCTACCGGCGGACACAGGAAAAGCTCGTCGAGCGGATCGCCGAGGCCGACCTGCCGACCCGCTGGGGCCGGTTTCGCGTCATCGCCTACGGCGTCAAGTACGAGACGCAGCAGCCGATCGTGCTCGTGATGGGAGACGTGGCCGCTGCCACGGCACCGCTCGTGCGCCTTCACTCGTCCTGCTTCACGGGCGACCTTCTCGACAGCCTGCGGTGCGACTGCGGTGACCAGCTCCACATGGCGCTCGACATGATCGGCCGCGAGGGGGCGGGGGTTCTCGTCTACCTGCCGCAGGAGGGGCGCGGCATCGGGCTCGTGGAGAAGATCAAGGCCTACCAGCTGCAGGACAAGGGGCTCGACACCGTCGAGGCCAACCTCGCCCTCGGCTTCAAGGCCGACTCCCGCGACTACGGCATCGGCATCCAGCTGCTCAAGGACCTGGGCCTGCGCCGGGTGCGGCTCCTGACCAACAATCCGAAGAAGACCGACGCCTTCATCTACGGCGGCTTCGACCTCGAGGTGGTGGACCAGGTGCCGATCCTGCCGCCGGTGCACGAGTTCAACGAGCGCTACCTGGCGACGAAGCGCGAGAAGCTCGGCCACCACTTCCCCTGAGTCCGCCCGGCACGGCCGCCCGCGGTCGCCGCTCAGCCCGGCGCCGTGTCGGGCAGCGACGTCGCCCACGCCAGCACGCCGGCGACGCGGTCCTGCTCCAGGCGGCGCAGGGCCTCCCGATGACGGGCGCAGACCCGCTCGCGCAGGGCCGCCTCGCCATCCTTGACGAGCCGGCTGATCGTCTCCCGAAACGGCTCCGGCCGCTGCGGCGGAACACTGCCGCAGTCGAGGCAGAAGCGGCGTGCCGCGGCCTGCGGATCGCGGACAATCTCCTCGTAGAAGAGCACCAGTGGCGCGGCGCCAGGCTGCCGCTCGAGGAGTTCGCGGATCCGCACCTCCATGCCGGCGAGCCGCTCGGTCCAGAGGAGCACGCGATCGGCGAGCCAGTCCAGATCGCCCGCCAACCGAATGGGTGCGTCCGGGGCACGCCCGGGGCTCGTGGAGTGCCAGACGCCGGATCCGACCGCATACACGTACGACATCGCCTGGGCGACGATGTCGCGGCGCAGGATCGCCGACAGTCTCCAGGTCGGCGGGATGACGGCATCGAGTCCGGTGACGAGATGGTCGTAGCGTTGGGGCGTGCATTGAAACCAGAACACGCCCCCTGACTGCTGCGCCCGCAGCGCCTGGCCGAGGAAGCCGGCGGCCGTCGGCGCCCGGGTTCGCCACCGGTCCGCGGGCCGCTCGTTGAAGACCTCGTTGCCCTGGCCGCAGCACTCCCACTGGGCGACGAGGCTCGCCAGGAGCGTGCTGCCGCAGCGGCCCGGAATCAGCGTCGCGCACACGCGTGGTGCGCCGCTCCGCGCGTGGATCGCCGCGTAGTAGTCGGCCGCGAGCCGTTCCCCCGCATACCACTCCCAGAACGACAGGCGGGGCGGGGGTTCCGCGGGGACGGACATGGCGGGCGGTTCTGGGGACGTCACCGCCGCAGGCTAGCTCTGGCGGCCCCGATTCCGCAAGCTCCGCGGTGATCCGGCGCCGTCATCCCCGCCCGCCATCAACGCCACAGGACACGGTCGGCCGTCGCGTGAGAGTGCCGGCGGGCTGATTGACCCGCTCCCACGCCACCCCGTAGCATCTCGATCCATCGGGCAGAGACTTCTCGCGGCTGGAGGCACGCATGGCGGCGACGGCGACGACGATCGGACCGGGGCAGCGGCCGACGCTCCGCCTCCACGCGGCGGCGTCCCTCATCGTGATCCTCGCCTGCGGCATGCCGGCAGCGGCCGCGGAGCAACCGGCCGCTGCCAAGGCCTTCACCCCGCCGCCGCTGGAAGAGCTCGAGCGGGCTGCCAAGTGGATCGACCGGCCGGTCCGAGACAGCCTGGTCATGCTGCGTGCCGCGCAGCGCGAGGAGAAGCCGCTGTGCGCCGTGGCCGAGGCCCTCGCGCTGGTCAATGATTCCCCGGCCGCCAACGCCAAGATCCTCTCCGCCCTCGGCCGCCTGCCGGGGGCCGACGAGGCCAATCCCGCCGCCCGCGTCGAGCGGCACATCCCCGCCGACCTCGGCAGCACCAACCCGATCATGATCAGCACGTCGTCGGAGTTCGACGTCCTCGGCCTGACCGGATTCGGCCTGTTCTCCTTCGACCGCGGCCTGGAGCCGTTCGCCGCGGCCGACACCGTGGTCTCCTGGCAGACGAGCGTTGACGGCATGTTCGACAAGGTCGTGCTCCGCGACGATCTCCTCTGGAGCGACGGCCGGCCGATCACGGCCCACGACATCGTCTTCTCGTTCATGGTCATCATGGACCCGCGGGTGCCCGTGCCCGCCGTCCGCAGCGGAACGGACCAACTGCTCGGCGTGCACGCCTACGACGAGCGGACGATCGTCTTCTTCCACAAGGAGTCGCTGGCGACGAACGTCTGGAACATCAACTTCCCCGTCCTTCCCCGGCATGCCTACGACACGACCTGGGAGGCCGACCCGACGCTCAAGGACAGCCCCGCCCACGTCGCGCTCGAGCAGACCCCGGTCTGCGGCGGACCCTACGAGATCGCCGCGAGGAAACGCGGCCAGGAGATCGTCCTCCGGCGCCGAGCCTCATGGTCGACCGTCAAGGGCCGCAAGGTCCGCGACGAGCCGCCGTTCGCAGAGATCCGCTTCCGCATCGTCGAGGATTCGAACACCGCCCTGCTCGCCCTCAAGGCCGGCGAGATCGACGAGATGATCCTCACGCCGGAGCAGTGGGTGACGCAGACCACGAAGGAGGACTTTCACAAGCGCTGCACCAAGGCCACCGCGCCGGAATGGGTCAGTTTCCACTTCGGCTGGAACATCGACACGCCGTTCTTCGCCGACCGCCGCGTGCGCCGGGCGATGAGCTACGCCTTCGACCACGACCAGATGCTGGAAAAACTCTGCTACGGCATTTACAAACCCTGCGCCGGCCCGTTTCCGGAGGCCTCGTGGTGGGGCAGCACGAAGAAAAAACTCCAGCCGTACAGGCAGGACCTCGACAAGGCCGAGGCCCTGCTCGACGAGGCCGGCTGGATCGACTCCGACAACGACGGCGTCCGCGACAAGCGGATCGACGGCCGGGTCGTTCCCTTCGAGTTCTCCATCCTGACCACGAATCAGCCGCCGCTGCGGGTCAAGATCTGCACGCTGCTCAAGGAGAGCCTCGACCAGATAGGCGTGCGCGTGAACGTCCGGCCGCTGGAGTCCACCGTCGTCCAGGAACTGACGCTGCAGCGGAACTTCCAAGCCTACTTCGGCGGCTGGGGTGCGGGCACCGACCCCGACAGCTCCGAGAACGTCTGGGCGACGGGCGCCGGCCGCAACTTCGTCAACTATTCCAATCCCGAGGTCGACCGGCTGTTCGTCGAGGGCCGCCGTGAGCTCGACCGGGCGAAGCGGGCGGAGAAGTACGGCCGGATCCAGGAGATCCTCTACGAGGACCAGCCCTACACCTGGCTCTACATGCGCAACAGCTTCTACGGGTTTTCCAAGGACCTGCGCGGCTATGTGTTCAGCCCGCGGGGACCGTACAACTACTCCCCCGGCTTCGGCAGCCTGTGGAAGCCGCGGCAGGACTGACGCGGCCCACCTCGCCGGCCCGTGCCGGCTGCCCCGGGGACGAGCGACGATGGCGACCTATCTGCTGCGGCGGCTGCTCCTCGGCCTGCTCACGCTCCTCGTGATCACCTGCTTCGTCTACGCGCTGGCCCGCAACATGCCGGGCAACCCGCTGACGGCGCAGATGGGGGAGGACCCGAGCCGCAAGCTCAACCCCGAGGACATCGCCCGCATGCAGCGGAGCTTCGGCCTCGACAAGCCCTGGCACGTCGGCTACTGGCGCTGGCTGGGCAACGTGGCTGGCGGCGACCTCGGCCGCTCGATCACCCGCAAGCAGCCGGTCACGACGCTCATCGCCGAACGGATCGGCCCCACGCTCATCGTCTCCGGGACCGCCTTCCTCCTCACCTGGCTGCTGGCGATCCCCCTCGGCCTCTATGCCTCGGCCCGCAGCGGGTCCGTCGACGAGCGGGCCGGGAGCCTCGTCCTCTACGCGCTCTACTCGTTCCCGACGTTCGTGGCGGCGCTGCTCCTGCAGATCGTGTTCGCGATCTGGCTGCGCGGGACGCCCTGGGAGCTGCCGCTGTTCGGCATGACCGACCTCGGCCCCGACGCCGGCCTCGGCCGGCGGATCCTCGACGTCGCCCGGCACGCGATCCTGCCGGTCACCTGCCAGACGTATGTCAGCCTCGCCTACGACAGCCGGTTCATCAAGGCGAACATGGAGGAGGTGCTGCGGCAGGACTACATCCGCACCGCCCGGGCCAAGGGGGCGGGGCCGGGCCGCGTCCTCTTCCGCCATGCCTTCCGCAACACGCTCATCCCGCTGGTCACGCTCCTCGGCCTGTCGCTCCCCGGCCTGATCGGCGGCTCGATCATCATCGAGCAGATCTTCAGCTGGCCGGGCATGGGCCGGCTGTTCTTCGAGAGCATCCGCGAGCGCGACTACCCGACGATCATGGGGCTGACGTTGATGTTCAGCGTGCTGGCGCTCCTCGGGCAGCTGCTCGCCGACCTGCTCTACGGCCTCGTCGACCCCCGGGTGAGCGTGGAATGAAGCCGGCGCGTTCGCGGGGATTCTGGGCCGAGGCCTGGCGGCGGTACCGGCGCCGACCGCTGGCGATGGCGGCGACGGCGTTCGTGGCGGGTCTGTTCCTCGTCGCCCTGTTCGCGCCGGCCATCGCCGGAACGAAGCCGGTGCTCTGCCGCTACAAGGGGCGGCTCTATGCCCCGTGCCTGGGCTACTTCGACCGCCGGCTGGAGCCGGCGATCTTCACCAAGGACAAGTTCCGGGGCACGTACCCCAAGAACCTCGAGGCCAAGGATCCGGAGAGCTGGGCGATCTGGCCGCTGTTCTTCCAGGATCCCTACCGGGCCGTGCGCGCGGACGAGTGGCCGGGGCTGCCGGCCAATCCGGCCCGCGACGAGGGGCGGCCGAGCTGGAGGAACCCGTTCGGCACCGACCAGTCGGGCGTGGACGTGCTTGCCAAGATGGTCCACGGCACGACGATCGCGCTCCTCGTGGGCTTCGTCTCGATGGGCATCGCGGCGACGGTCGGGATCGTCGTCGGCGCCCTCGGCGGCTACTTCGGCGGCTGGGTCGACGCGCTCACGAGCCGGGTGACCGAGATCGTGATGTGCATCCCGTCGCTCGTCCTGATCCTCGCGATCATCGCCATCATGGAGAAGCCGACGATCTGGCACACGATGGCGATCCTCGGCATGACCGGCTGGACGGGGATCGCCCGGCTGACGCGGGCGGAGTTCCTCCGGCTGCGGGCGAGCGAGTTCGTGATGGCGGCCCGGGCCGCCGGCGCTGGGCCGCTGCGGATCATGCTCCGCCACGTTCTCCCCAACGCGCTGGCCCCGGTGCTCGTGCCGATCACGTTCGGCATCGCCGCCGCGATCCTCACCGAGAGCGGCCTGTCGTTCCTCGGCTTCGGGCCGCCGCCGCCGACGGCGAGCTGGGGCTCGATCCTCAACGACGCCCGCAGCAACCTGGAGATGTGGTGGCTCGTGCTTTTTCCCGGGCTGGCGATCTTCCTCACCGTGCTCGCCTACAACCTGATCGGCGAGGGGCTCCAGGAGGCGACCGACCCGCGACTGCGGGAGGCCCGCAAGTAGCCATGCCCCTCCTCGAGATCCAGGACCTCGTGACCGCCTTCCACACGCCGGCCGGCCGTGTGCCGGCCGTGGACGGCGTCTCCCTGTCGATCGAGCCGGGGCGGACGCTCGGCCTCGTCGGCGAGAGCGGCTGTGGCAAAAGCGTGACCGCGATGTCGGTGCTCCGACTCGTGGCGGCGCCGGGGGTGATCGAGTCGGGCCGGATCCTCCTCGCGGCCCGGGGCGGGTCGGCACCGGGCGGGCCGGTCGACCTCGTGCGGCTCCCGGAGCGGGAGCTGCGCCGGGTCCGTGGCGGGCGGATCGGGATGATCTTCCAGGAGCCGATGACGAGCCTCAATCCGGTGTTCACGATCGGCGAACAGGTGGCGGAGGTCGTCAGCCTGCACCGCGGCGCGTCGCGGGTGGAGGCCCGGGCCCGGGCCCTGGAGATGCTCCGCCTCGTGCGGCTCGCCGATCCGGAGCAGCGGCTCGACGAATATCCCCACCAGCTCTCCGGCGGCATGCGGCAGCGGGTGATGATCGCCATGGCCCTGGCCTGCGAGCCCGACCTCGTGATCGCCGACGAGCCGACGACGGCGCTCGACGTCACGATCCAGGCGCAGATCCTCGACCTGCTCGCCGACCTGCGGCGCCGGCTGGGGACGGCGATCCTGCTCATCACGCACGACCTCGGCGTCGTCGCCGAGACCTGCGACGAGGTGGCGGTGATGTACGCGGGCCGGATCGTGGAGCGCGGCCCGGCGGCCACGATCTTCGCCCGACCGCTCCACCCCTACACCATCGGCCTGCTGGCGGCGAAGCCCGACCCGACGGCGCCGCGCGGCGCCGTGCTACGGACGATTCCCGGCATGGTGCCGCCGCCGCAGGAGTTTCCCGCCGGCTGCCGCTTCCATCCGCGCTGTGCGTATGCGCGGCGCGGTGTCCGGGGTGGGCCGGCCTGCGATGCCGCGCTGCCGGAGCTGCGCGAGGTCGAGCCCGGGCACTTCGTCCGCTGCCACTACGCCGGCGACCTGGGTCCGGAATCCCCGCCGGCGGCCGCGATCGGAGGGGCGGCATGAGCGCCGAGCCGCTGCTGGTCGTCCGCGACCTGGAGACGCACTTCCCGATCCGGCGCGGGCTCCTGCGCCGCCAGGTGGGCGCCGTGCGGGCGGTCGACGGCGTGAGCTTCGCCGTCGGCCGCGGCCGGACGCTCGGCCTTGTCGGCGAGAGCGGCTGCGGCAAGACCACCGTGGGGCGGAGCGTGCTGCGGCTCGTCGAGCCGACGGCCGGCGCTGTCCACTACGCCGGCCGCGACGTTCGCGGCACGCAGGGGGCCGATCTGCGGGCCCTGCGCCGGCGGATGCAGATCGTGTTCCAAGACCCCTACGGCTCGCTCAACCCACGGATGACGGTCCGGGCGATCCTCGAAGAGGGGCTGCTCATCCATCGCATGGGGACCGCCGCCGAACGGCAGGAGCGGATGGTGCGGTCGTTGGAGCGGACGGGGCTCGCCGCGGCGGCACTGGAGCGGTATCCGCACGAGTTCTCCGGTGGGCAGCGGCAGCGGATCGCGATCGCTCGGGCGCTCGTGCTGGAGCCGGAGTTCCTCGTCCTCGACGAGCCGATCTCGGCCCTCGACGTCTCGATCCAGGCGCAGGTCGTGAACCTGCTCGTCGAGCTCCGCGACCTGCTGGGGCTCACCTACCTGTTCATCTCGCACGACCTGTCGATCGTCGAGCACGTCTCCGACGAAGTGGCGGTGATGTACCTGGGTCGGATCGTGGAGCGGGCGCCGGCCGCGGGACTCGGCCGGGCCGCCCTCCATCCCTACACGCAGGCCCTGTTCTCCGCCGTGCCGGCGATCGACCCCCGGCACCGGCGCCAGCGGATCGTGCTCACGGGCGACGTGCCCAGCCCGTCGCGGCCCCCGACCGGCTGCCGCTTCCATCCGCGCTGCCCGCTCGCCGAGTCGGTCTGCCGGTCCGTCGATCCACCGGCAACGATCGTCGAGAACAGGGTCATCCACTGCCACGTCGCGGCCCGGGAACTCGACAACGCCAGCGGGAACATCGCCGCGGCCGCCGCCGCGATCGCCACGCGGATGGCCGGCGGCGAAGCCCCGGCGGCCTGAACCGCCCGCCGGCAGCGGTTCGGCTCCGCGCGGTGTAGACTGTGGCTCCTGGAGGGCCGCCACCGGCGTCCCCGACGGACGAGGAGTCGTTCCCATGCCCTGCCTTCGTGGATCGCCGGCCCTGCGTGGCGCTGCCCTGACCGTCGCCCTGCTGACCGTGCAGGTGGCCGGTGCCGCCGATGTACCGCCGGCCGTCTCCGATCGGGCATTGCTGTTGCGCAAGTGGGATCTCGACGGCGACGGCAGGGTCGACGACGGGGAGGCAGAGGTGGCGCGGATGAAGATGCGGAGAGAGCAAATGGAGTTGAAGGGGAAGAGTCTCTTCGGTCGGACGAAGGAGAAGCCCGACGCAGCACCGCTCCCGGAGCGGGAGCCGGCCGGTTCCGGCCTGCTCGCCCCGCTCGAGCCCGACGCTGAGCAGCCGCGCCGGGAACGGACAGCGCCCGCGGAGCCGAAGCGGCAGGAACTCAACGCCGCGGCGCGTCCCGCGCCGGGCCAGCCAGGCACCGGCCCGGGGGGATCGGCCCGGGGGGACGGCCGCGGGTCATCACCGGCCAGCGGCCAGCGGCCGGCGGCCGGCGCCGCACAGGCACTTCCGGGCAGGGAGGGCGGCGGACCGCTGATCACGGGAGGCGCGCGGGCGGGCGGTCTGGCCCGTCCCGGCTACGGCTCGAGCGTTCCGCGCGGCGACCTCAATGCGGGCCGACCGATTCCTCCGCGCACGGCCGTCCAGCGGCCGCCGATGACCGGCGGCCTGCTGCCCGCACCTCGGCGCGGGTCGGCTCCCGCGCCGGCTCCGGCCGCGCAGCCACGGGTTTCGTCCGACGACCTACCGTACTGATCCGTGCCGACGGGCGTTCGAGTATCACGTCGCCCCAGCGGTCCATTGTCCACCGTGTGCGAAGTCTGAATGTGTTCACGATTTCTCGAAGGGGAGTTCCGATGACAGGGATGACAGGATTGTCCGTCGCCGCTAGAGCGGTGCTGGCTCATGGCCTGCCCGTGGCCCGCATGCTCGCCATCGCCGCCTGCCTCGCGGCCGGCGCGGGCGTCGTCGGCCGCGCCGCCGATGGATTGCCTGGCGTGCCGGCCACGGATGATCCGGAGCGGGTCTACGTCGCCCCCGGCGTGACCGACCGGTTCGAGAAGACCCGGGCGGCGATCGCCCTGGCGCGGCGGACGAGCGGCCGGACCTATCGCGTGATCGTGGTCGGCCAGGCCGGCGACGGCGCCGACGCCCGGAGCCTGCTCGATCGCGTGCACACCGAGTGGGCGAAGGCGGCCGAGCAGGCCGAACTGGAAGGGACGGGGGCCGTCGGCTTCGAGCCCGGCGCCGACGTCACCATCCTGCTCGACGAGGATGACCGGCTGCTGGCGATGCAGGTGCCGAGCGGCCTGCAGGTCGGCAGCAGCCTCGACCTGCAGACGATCGAGACCGAACTGATCGGCAAGGCGTTCGTCCCGCGCGCCCGGGACGGCCTTTACGACCAGGGGCTCGCCGACCTGATCGATGCCACCGAGTCGTGGATCACGGCGGTCGACCAGGACGAGGCGGCCAAGATCGCGGCGGCGACCCGATTCCGCACGCAGACGCTCCCCCTCGGGCTCGCGGCCCTGACGGGCACCGGGCTGCTGGCCGGGTTGCTCCTCCAGCGCGGCCGCCATGCCCGGCGCCTGCGGGTCGCCAGCGAGAAGCTTGCCGCCTTCAAGGGGGAGGTCGTGGCGCTGACCGACCTGCTCGACGCGCAGCAGGAGCGGCACCGGATGCTGCCCCACAGCGACCCCGACTTCAAGACGCCGATGGAGGGGATGACGCGGGCCGCCTACGACGACGTCCAGGGGGCGATCCGCCGGCATCGCGAGCGCTGGCTGTCGCTGATGGACGTCTGGGAGCGGGCGGACGAGCGGATCAAGTCGGAGTGGGTCCTCGGCACCGCGGCGACGGACGAGGCGATCCGGCTGCTCGAGTCCGCCGCGGCCCGTCCGCCGCTGGACGACGTGGCGGGGGAATGCCGTGGCCCGCTCGACACCCTCGAGCAGGCCCACGAACAGGCCCGCGCGGCCGCCGCCGCGGTCGCCGCCGATCTCGAGTCGATGCAGCGCAGGCTCGAGGACCTCGGCCGGCGCGGCCGCTCCGCCGCGCCCTACCAGGCGGCCGTCGCGGAGTTCGCACGGGCCCGCGAACTCGCGGGGCAGGACGTGGAACGCGACCCGGTCGCCGCCCGGGGCCGACTGGAGTCCGCCGCGGCGGGCTTGAGTCAGTTGACGAAGAGACTCGACGCCATCGATGCCGGCGACGACCGGCGCCGACGGGCCGAGGGCCATGCGGAAGAGATCGCCGGCCGGGTGCGGTCGATGCGGGCCGAGGGCTGGCTGCTCATCGAGCCCGGTGCCGATCCGGACACGCGGCTCGCGGCGGCGCGGCAGGCCTGCGGCCTGGCGACGAACCTCCTCGACGCCGGCGAGGCGGAATCGGCTGCTGTGCACGTCGCCAAGGCGGAGCAGGCGAATGCCGAGACGGTCGCGCTCCTGGAAAACATCGCCGCGGCCCGGGCCCGGATCGAGGAACTGCTGCCGACGTGTGCCGCGCGGCTGGAGGCGCTGGCCGCGGGTCGCACCGCGGCGGATCGTGAGATCGAGCACCTCGCGGCCGCGTATGCCGAGAGCTCGTGGTCCGACGTCGCCGACAACGTGACCAAGGCCGACGAGGGTCTGCGGCGCGTCGCGGCGCTCATCGACGAGGCGCGGGGGGCCGCCGACCCGGCGCGGCAGCACTTCTTCCGGGCCGTCGCGCTCCTCGAGGAGGCGGTGCGGCAGGAGGATTGGATCGAGTCCTGCCTGGCTGCGATCCGCGACCGCCGCGCCGAGCTCGACGAGCTGCGGGCCGCGCTGCCCGGCAGGCGGGACGAGGTGGGGGGCAGGATCGCGGCCCTCGGCCGGCGGCTGGAGACACAGCGGACAGACCGGGTTCGTGCCAACGAGCGCTGTCGCGAGGCGGCGCGGATCCTCGACGTGGCCGACGGCGGGCTGGCGGAGGCCAGGCCCGACCTGCGCCAGGCCCGGCAGCTCGTGCAGGCCGCCGCCGAGGTGGCGACGCGGGCCGAGCAGCTTGCCGAAGAGGACGAGCGGCTCGCCCGCCAGGCGGTCCACGACCTGGAGGAGACCGATGCGCTCGTCCGCCGGGTCGCCGCCTGGTATTCCGAGGGGGTGCAGCCCGACGTGCAGGCCGCGGAGCGGTCGCTGGAGGCCGCGAAGTCGCTGCTGGAGCGGATGCAGTACGAAGACTCCATCCGGCACGCGGCCGAGGCCTCGCTCACGGCCCGGTCCGCCTACGCCAGCGCCACGGCCGAGGCCGAGCGCCGCCGTCGGCGCCGGCTGGAGCAGGTGCAGCGCCGGCAGATGGAGGATGCGTTCAGCCGCATGACCAGGGGGGCGGGACCGTGGGTGATCCAACTTCCCGGCGGCGCGTTCACCGGTCCCGATCCGTGGCGGACGACGGCGATGAGAACGCCGGCTTCGCGGCCGGCGACGTCTGCCGGCGCGGGCTGGACCCGGGACATCGCCCAGGTCGGCTGGTGAACGGGCGGGCGGGCCGGCCTGCCGTCAGCGAATCTCGATGGGGGCGGCGTCGAGAAGGCCGACCTCGACCGGCTTCCGCTCCAGCGACCGCTCCATCTCCTCGACGCGGCCGCGGATCGATACCGGCATCCGGCTGCGCCGCTCGGGCGTGTCGATGGTGTCGTTGAAGACGATGCGGCCCTGGGTGTCGGTCACCACGAGCCGCGTCTCGTCACCCCCGGTGAGCCGGATCTGGTAGTCGCTGTCCTGCCGCAGCAGGGTCTCGTGGGCGAGCCGCACGACGCGGCCGGGTGCCGACTTGCCGGCGGCCGGCGGGGCGGGCGAACGCTGCCCGGCGATCGCCAGCGCCGGCGCGGTGGGGCGAAGCCCGGGAGCGGACTCACGGTTCGGCCCCGCCGCGGCGACCGGCTTTGCCACCATGGCGGCGTCGAACGGGATCGTCATCCGCCGGCCTCCGCGCAGCACGGTGCATTGGAGCGACGCGTCGCCGGGTGCCGCCTCGACGAGGGCCTCGAGCTGATCGGGCAGGATGAGCAGTTGGTCGTCGAGCATCACGAGCACGTCGTGCTGCCGCAGTCCGGCACGTTCCGCCCGCGAGCCCGGCGTCACGGCATCGACCA
Organism: Planctomycetia bacterium; assembly: GCA_014192425.1. Lineage (NCBI taxonomy): Bacteria > Pseudomonadati > Planctomycetota > Planctomycetia > Planctomycetia bacterium. Next base: position 163,359 of record BJHK01000010.1, read on the forward strand.
CCAGCCCGGCGCCGCGTTCGAGGGCCAGCTGCTGACGGAGCACCGCCGATGCCCGCGTGAGCCGCATCCCCAGGTCGCCGCCTTTCGGAACGGTCGTGACATCCCCCACGGGCTGCAGGTGGGAGCGACGTGCGGGGCGGCCCGTGGCCGGGCTGTCCGGTGCGACCTCGGCGGCGGACAACGCTGCCGGGGCGGTCGTGAGGAGCGCGATCATCAGGGACGAGAGACGACGGGAGGACGACATGGTGATCATGGCTGCATGGGTGGAGGTGGCTGGAGCGGCTCGGGGCCCGATGGAGCGGGCGGGGTTGTGACAGGAAACGGCGGCCCTCGCCAGATGTCATGCGGAACCATGGACCCACCACGTCCCGGACGCGTCATCGCCCGCAGGCCCGGCGGAGTGGGCAGACTGGAGCCCCGGGGGTGGCTGGGGCGTTCACGCTGGAGGGTGAGCCGCGGCAACCGAATCCGCCGCGAATGTCGAAAGTTGCCCGGCTGGCGGGGCCGCGCCGATACCTCGTTGTCGGTCCAGGTGGCCCGGCAACGAGGGGGAAGAGACATGAAGACCGTCATCCGGGTGCCTGTCCTGTTGATCGTCGCGGTCTTCGCCGGCTCGGCCGGGCTCTCGGCGGCGCCCCCCCAGGGAACCGGCGCCACGCCGACGGCGAAGCAGCCGGCTCCGAAGAAGCCCGTCCTCGTCCCGGGCACCGGATCGCTCGTCAAGGGCGTCGGCGACGACTTCGAGGACGAGAAGTGGAAGTGGTCCTACAACCATCCCAAGAGCTCCGAGGAGCAGGACAAGCGGGTTCGCGGACCGATGGGCCGCAGCGGCAACGGCCGCTGGTTCGAGGGTCCGAAGCGCGGCACGCCCGACGTCGTCAAACGCATCGAACTCCCCGCACCCGGGCTGGAGGGGAGCACGCACGGCCTCCTCATCGCCTCGCTGCACGCCGGCATTCCCGGCCGCGTGACCCACGACATGCAGCAGGACGACCTGATCTACAACATGCAGCGGGTCAGCGGCCGCGGCATCGCCGTCGCCGACAGCCCGAGCGTGGTGGTCCGCGTCTACATGCCGCCGTTCGAGCAGTGGGAGAACCGCAGCGGCCCGACGTTCGGCTTCCGGGCCGGCTGTTACACCCATGCGATCATCACCGCCGACGACCATCCCGACGAGGGGGAGTGGGGACTCGAGGAGTACTGGCCGGGGATGTTCGTGTGCTTCGAGAGCAGCACCGACAAGCGGCACAAGGAAGACGGCGCCTACCTGCGGATCCGCGGTGGCCGCAACGGCGGCGAGATCCGCGGCCCGAAGGTCGAGACGCTCGGCTGGTGGACGCTCGGCCTGTCGTTCACGCCCGACGGCATGGTCCACTATTTCGCCAGCCCCGGCGTCGACGACCTGACCGCCGAGGACCACATCACGTCGCAGTACCCCTACGGCTACCGCACGGAGTGGATGAAGACCTTCTTCTTCAACGTCTGCACGAAGGACGACGGCAAGACGTGGAGCACGCCGTGGGTGATCGACGATCCCAAGGTGTACTTCGTGAAGCGGCCGCAGGTGGCCAGCGGCAAGCAGCCGGCCGGGCAACGCTAGCTGTCCGTGAAAGAAGCCATCCATGGCCTTCTTCCACGTGGCCGACCGGTGGAAACGCCGAGGCTTTCCACGGTCGGCGGTCGCCGCATCCTCCGGCGGGCAGACTTGTTCCACAGCCTGCTGGTGGTCCTGCCGCATCAGCCCCGGCGGCGCCACCAGGCGGCCAGCAGGCTGCCGAGCACCGAGTGGACGACGCTGGAAATCGCGCACGGCACGGCGGCGAGCGGCTCGGCCGGGAAGTGCTTCTGGGCGAGGACCACGCCCAGGCCGGAGTTCTGCATGCCGACTTCGATCGAGATCGTGCGGGCCACGGTCCGGTCGTAGCCCAGCAGGCGGGCGAAGAGGTGGCCGACCACGAAGCCGATCCCGTGCACGGCGACGACCGCGGCCAGGAGCCGCGGGCCGCTCGAGCGGATCGCGGCCGCGTTCTGCCCG